>DATGWV010000330.1:0-2083 GCA_035299305.1 Phycisphaerales bacterium
CCCACACTTCCGAACATGCCAGCGAATGCCCATCCATGTGTGAACGCCTTGTCCTACGAACGGAAGCCGTGTGCCAGCGGTTGCGAATCTCCGCAAATCATCGCGCGAACTTCGTCACATCGCTCGCGTTCGGTGTCAAAGCATTGGTTGCACCATGACCAAGAAACGTGTCATCGTTTGCTGCATTGTTGCGGCTGTGCTGGTCGCGTTTGTTGCCCGAGAGATATATCTCGCGCGCTTCGCGCCCGCTGACATTCGCACTGACTACTCCGAACTCATCAACGACCGCGTGCAAGCCGCGTGTGCGCCTTTGGGCACGCCTTCGGGCGACTATCAAACCTTCGTCACACTGCTGGCAGCCATTGAAAGCGCCGACAAAGCCGTCGTCGCGTCCCTTCGCGCGGACGCGCCGACGAAAGAAGTCAGCTACACCGCTCTCACCGATCCCGCCGCAACGCCCGAGGCGGTCGCGCTCGCCCAGCGCGCATTGCAGGCCCATCGCGAAACCGGCCGCCTCGATGCACTCGCCGCACTCCCACAACTCGTCGGAGTCGCTCGCATGTTGCCGAGCAACCAAACGCTTTTCTTGACGGTGGTGCCCGAACTCCAAGACGCCCGCCACGTCGCGCGTCTGCTCGCTGCGCAGCTCTCGTTCGCTATTCGCGCGAACGACCCAGACGCCGCTGCCCGCGCCCTCGAGCAAATCACCGCGCTGCATGTCATCCTCACACACCAGTGCACCATGATCGATCGCCTTACGGCCGATGCGATTCTCCTCGTCGCGTTCGAACGCATTCGCGATGAGCACGCCGCAGGCCGCATCACTGGCGCGCTGGCCGCGCGATTGCTTGCAATCTTGCAACGTGCCGATCAGCGCCCGCCCACCGCACTCCAACTCACCACCGAGCGCGACGGCTTGCTCGACATCATCCAGCGCACGCACACCGCCAGTGGCCGCTTCATCGCGCGTGAATATCGCGAAGTGCTTCAAGTCGACAGTGCAAACGGCATCGCCGTTCCCAAGATGCCTTCGCTGCTCATGCCCAGTCGCGACGAAACGGAGAAGGAGCTGAAGGAGTACTACGACCTGGCGCTTGCCACCGCGCAGCAGCCCAGCCGCGCACGCAACACATCGCAGTTGACGACACTCGTGTTCAGCATTCAACAACGCAACGAACTGCTCGCTGTGCTGCTTCCCGCCATCGATGCCTTCCTCGTCAAAGACGATCACTTCCTCACGCAGCTTCACGGCGTGCAGATCCTCCTCGCGCTCGAAGTGCATCGCTCTCGCACCGGCTCCTATCCGCAAACGCTCGCCGAACTTGTGCCGAGCGAGCTCACCGCCGTGCCCACCGATCCCTTCGCGAAAGACAACGCATTCGTCTACCGTCGTCGTCCTGCGGATGCAACATCCGGTCGTCCCTTCCTCCTTTACAGCGTGGCACAAGATGGTGCCGACAACACCGGCACATCTGCCGCGGATGAACAACTCGCGTGGGCCCGCAATCAGGCGGGTATCGGCTACGACTTCGTCATCAATCGTCCGTCGCCATCAGCAGAAAAGCCCATCAACGAACCCACGAACGAACCCTCCAAGTGACGCCGCATGCGCATCCTCACCAAGCACCTCTGGCGCGCGTTCCCTGAGCTGGATCGGTTCAGCGACGACCAATGCGCTCGTTTCGTCCACTCCGCCAACTCCCGGCGACTTGCGCGCATCATCACATGGACCATCACGCTGCTCGCCAGCACTCTTGCGGCGGCTACCGCGATCATCGGTCCCATCTGGGCACGCCCCAGCTACAACCGGCCGCGTGCGTTTCCAACATTCGAAGCTATCTTCGAGCACGTATTTCTCGGGAGGGTCTGGTTCTGGCTGTTGTGGATGACCGCCGCGATGCTCGCCGGCTTCATCACACGCGACATTCTACTTCGCATGCGCATCCGCCGACTGCTGCGCGTCCGCAGCGTCTGCATGCAGTGTCGCTACTCGCTGCTGGGCCTCACTGTTCCCAGCGATCTCATCGTCCACTGTCCCGAGTGCGGCACGCCCACGCAAGTGGATGCATCTCTGGGCGAGTTG
>DATGWV010000331.1:0-4207 GCA_035299305.1 Phycisphaerales bacterium
AGCCTCAGCGGCGGCCGCGGCAGCCCCACCGGCGCAGTCCTGGGCGCCATCCTCGTTCAACTCATTGACAACAGCCTGGTCATTCTCGACATCGACCAGAGCTACAAGCAAATCGTGATCGGCGGCGCGATCGTCGCGGCCGTCGTGCTCGACCAGATGAAGAGCCGGCTCATGCCGATGGGCCGCTAGTTTTCGCTTTGGTTCTTGAGGGTGGCACAGACGTCCCGTCTGCGCTCCGCCCACCGAATCTCATCTCAGAAAGGGTGACGATGAAACGCATGAAGACGACACTGGGTATGGCCGCCGCGCTGCTGATGAGCGTTGGCATGTTCACGGGCTGCGAAAAGAAGGCGGAAACTCCCGCTCCCACGACTGCCCCCAAGGCCGCCGAGACCGCCAAGCCCGCGGAAACGCCCAAGCCCGCCGAAACCGCCAAGCCCGCTGACGCTGCCCAGCCCGCAGCCGCAGGCGCAGGCGACCGCAAGCCCAGCAAGAAGAAGTTCGTCTTCGGCGTCATCGCCAAGAGCGAAAACAACCCCGTCTTCCAAGCCGCCAAGACCGGCGCGTTCGATGCCGCCAAGGAACTTGGCGCAGCCGAAGGCGTCGAGATCGAAATCAACTGGCGCACGCCCCCCACCGAAGACGCGCAGAAGCAGGCTCAGGCCATCGCTGATCTCGTGAACGTCGGCGTTGACGGCATCGCCGTCAGCGTGACCGACGCCAACGTCCTCACCAGCGCCATCAACTCCGCCGTCGACAAGGGCGTCGCTGTCGTTACCTTCGATAGTGACGCGCCCAACAGCAAGCGCATGGCCACCTACGGCATGGACGACGCCGAAGCCGGCAAGCTCCTCGCCGATCAGCTCGTGAAGGCCATGGGCGACAAGGGCGTTGTCGCGATTCTCGCCGGCAACCAGAACGCCACCAACCTGCAGGCCCGCGTCCGCGGCGTGCGCGAAGGCCTCGCCGCTCACAAGGGCATCACCATCAAGGAAACCTACTACCACGTCGAGACCGCCGACGCCGCCGTGCAGAAGATCAAGCAGGTCCAGACCGCCAACCCCGACGTGACCGGCTGGGCCTTCGTCGGTGGCTGGCCTCTCTACACCGAAAAGGCTCTCGCGGGCGTCGCCGACAAGGGCGTCACCGTTGTGAGCATCGACACCCTCGAACTTCCCCTCGCCTACGTCAAGCGCGGCGAAGTCAAAGCCCTCGTTGGCCAGAACTACTACGGCTGGGGCTACGAAAGCGTCCGCATGCTCCTCAACAACGCCGCCTACGGCGAAAAGCCCGCGGAGACCACCGTCCGCGCGCAAGTCGACATCGTGACCAAGGACAACGCCGACGACTTCGGCAAGATTTGGGACAAGTGGCTGGGTCGCGCCACTCCCGAGAAGAAGTAATGCCCCTCGCGTGAGCGCGCGACGCTCACGCAGATCAGCATCACAAAAACAAAACGCCCTCAGCACATGCTGAGGGCGTTTTTCGTTTCACATCACCAACTCCATCACATCGCATCTTCGGGGCGCTGTCGCAAGCCGCCCAGAAAGATCTGCTTCATCTTCTCGAGCAGCCACCGATGCCCGCTCTCCGCGCTCGCACGATCCGAGGTCGCCGCATGCTGCGAGCCCGCTCGCTCCTCCGCCGCGATCGGCTTGCTGTACCGCGTGATCAGCTCATCAATCACCGGCGCACCGTCGTGCTGCAGCCACGTCATGTTCCACTTGGAGAACGCACGTCGCTCAATCGGTCCCTGCGCGATCACATGCACATCCCGGTGCCGCACGTCACGCCTGATCGCTCCGAAGATCAACTCCACATCCTCGCGCCGGCCCTCCAGCACCTGCACGAAACGCGACTCATCAAACCACAGACACCCCGTCACATCACAGTCCCGGTTGCGTCGCCGCGCCGGAAACACGATGCCCGACACGATGTCGCCGTCCGTCAGCGTCTGCGTCCGCCGACTCCAATACACGATTTCATACAGCATGAAACTCCACAAACTCGCAACCCGCACTCGCTGCCAGCCGCGGCTGTCCGCCTGCTGTCAACGCCTCCGCTGCCGCACACATCGTGCAAGCATCGCATCCCGCCGCTCGGCGCCCCATTACCCCGTGCGGTAGCGACTTCTCACATCACTACACCATGATTTTACACGACTAAGGGATTCCCCCAAGTGAAATCCCCTTCATTCTGCGGCCCGCAGCACCACACCGCGCTGCGTTGTTACCGCGATCCAACCAGCATCACACACACCGCGCCCATCACCCGCTGCGCTCTCCATGTGCCCCACTACCATCGCTCATGGATATCGAGGCCATCAACCGCCGAATCGCGCAGTTTGAAACCATGGTCCGCCCCGAGGCCGACCCCACCAACGACATGGCATGGTTCAGCCTGGGCGGCGCATACGCGCAAGCCGGTCGCCACATCGACGCCGCCGGCGCCTACGGCAAATGCGTCGAGCTCAACGCCGGCTTCAGCAAAGCTTACCAAATGGCCGGCCAGGCCCTCGTCGACGCCGGCAAACGCGACGAGGCTGTCGCCATCCTCAGCAAAGGCTTCCTCACCGCGACCGCCAAAGGCGATCGCATGCCTGCCAAGGCGATGAGCGACCTGCTCACCAAAATCGGCGCACCGGTCCCCGAAATTCCTCGCAACGAAGCCCCAGTGCAACTGGGCGACAACGTGATGATGGACCGCAAAACAGGCCGTCCCGGCAACAAACTCGCCAAGCCCCCCATGCGCGGCCCGCTAGGCACCTGGATCCAAACCAACATCAGCGCGGAAACCTGGGACGCATGGATCCGCCAAGGCACCAAAGTCATCAACGAAATGCGCCTCGACCTTTCGCGCGATCAAGACGCCGAAACCTACGACAAACACATGTACGAATTCCTCGGCATCGACGAAGAACTGCTCGCGGAGATCATGGCGAGCCAGGAAACTCGTTGATGCGGAGCGATGATGCCCACAACCTCTGGGCATGGACCACCGCCGTGGGAAGCGCGGTGATTACGTATTGCTGGATTGCAGCCACCGGAAGCACGGGCAAAGTTCCGTTCGTCGAGAAGTCGACCCCTGAGTCGGCCGCCTTGATTGGCCTCATTCTTGGGCTGCCTTTGCTGATATCCTCGCTGTTTTTGGCGTGGCGATATGCCGAGTCTCACGCCGACATCCGACGTCTGTTGCGTCTGTCAGGACCACCCAAAATGGATCTACGCGAGTGGGACGGCATGCTCACACGTTGCGTGGTCTTCGCCGTTCCCATGCTCATCATGTCGTCTGGAGTCGGCTACTTGACGTATCGATTTCTCACTTCGAGTGTGTACGCGGGTGAGACAAGAGTTGGCAGCGTCCGTGACTTCGCGCTCGGCAATACCGCATACGAAACAACTTCGCCCGGCACCTTCGCGAATCTCACGCTAGGTCGCAAGGGAATCGAAGTATTCCCAACCTTGCAGACGAGCATCCTCTTTGTGATGCTGGCGATGGCGACTGGCCTGCTCATCGCATGGCTTCGCGCAGCCGTGCGAGCTCCCGTGTCACTTAACCAAACCGCCCCATCACATAATCTTCCGTCTCCGGCAACTGCGGCGTCTGGAAAATCCGATTCGTCGGCCCATACTCCACCAGCCGGCCCAGATACATGAACGCGGTGTAATCACTCACGCGCGCCGCCTGCTGCATGTTGTGCGTCACGATCAGCACCGTGTACCGCTCCGCGATCTCGTGGATCAGTTCCTCAATCCGCAGCGTCGCGATCGGATCAAGCGCCGAACACGGCTCATCCAGCAGCAGCATCTCAGGGTCCGCGACAATCGACCGCGCGATGCACAGCCGCTGCTGCTGACCACCCGAAAGCCCCACCGCCGAATCCTTCAAACGATCCTTCACCTCGTCCCACAACGCCGCGCCCTTCAGCGCCTTCTCACACGCGCCTTCAAGCACCGACCGGCTCCGCTCGCCATCAATCCGCAAGCGATACACCACATTGTCAAAGATCGACATCGGAAACGGATTGGGCTTCTGAAAGACCATCCCCACGCGCTTGCGCAGGTTGATCACATCCACGCCCGGCCCAAAGACCGGCCTGCCATTGATCGTGATACTCCCCGCCACCCGCACGCCGTCGATGAGATCATTCAGCCGATTGACCGACCGCAGCAGCGTGCTCTTGCCGCAGCCGCTGGGCCCAATGAGC
>DATGWV010000332.1:0-6256 GCA_035299305.1 Phycisphaerales bacterium
ACGCCCGTCAACGTGAGGGACGACGCACTCGCGCCGACGGCCTGCACGCTGCGCTCAATCACAATGCCGTGCGAGGTTGCGCCCGAACCGCGTGCCGTCCCGCTGATGTTGACTGCTCCCGTGCCCTCATGCGTCACGCCCCCCAAAGTGCCCGAGATCAACACGCCGTGACCGCCCTCGCCTGTGCCTGTTGTGCCGAGCCCCGTGATGTTGATGGCCCCGGCGTTGTTCGCGCCCGCCGCCGTCACCGTCGCATCCGAGATCGTCACACCCGTGACGCGCTCAAACGCCGAAACGCCGCCCACGCCGTTGATGGTGATGCCGCCGGTCGACGTGACCGTCGTCGAGAAGGCGTCAATCGTCACGCCGGCGTTCTCAAAGCCGACCGCATTACCTAGTTCCGTAAACGGCGTGGTGACGCTGCCACCCACGCCGTCGATGCGAATCAGTCCCGCGGTGATCGTCGAACCGCCATCGATGCGAACGCCCGACGCCTGACTGACGTCATTCGCGCCGACGCCGCGCATCGTGAGCGAACCGGTGCCGGCGTCAATCGTCGCGTTGCTCACGCGCACGCCGTTCACGTCCGCACCGCCGCCTCGACCCGCGCTCGCACGCAGGGCCGCTTCATACCCCGCCGAACCCGGGTCCGTGAGCGTGGGGCTTAGATCGCTGCCACCCGCAAGCAACACATTGCCGCCCGCCGTGGTGATGCGTGCGCCGCTCTCAATGACCACTGACCCCACACTCGTCGCGATATCGCCCGAGCCGCGGTTGGCGAGCAGTTCAACGTTCAGCGAACCGCCGCCGGTTGCCTCGATCACGCGCCCGCTCTCGACAATCACGTCGTTGGCGGCTTCGAGCCGCAGCGTTGGGCTGCCGCTCGCTGCGTTACGGACGATGTCGGCCTGCACGCGAATGTCGCCGGCTTGCGTGCCGTCGCTGCCTGTGTTGATCGTCACGCTGGTGCCGGTGTTGAGGCGGCTGGTGATATCGGCAGCGGCGACCACGGAGTCGTCTTGCGAGGGCGTGAAGACTTCGGGGTTGGTGCCGGAGATCGTGACGTTGGTGCTGCCGCTGGTGATGTTGACGTTGCGCGGGTCGAGGAGCCAGGTGCCGGCGTCGCCTTTGGTTGCGCTGGCGTCGATGCGCGAGCCGTCCACCGCAAGGTGCTGCTTGCCGGAGGTTTCGATAAAGCCGCCGTCGCCGGTGCGCTCGCCGCCCTTGGCGGAAATAGCGGCGGCGGTGCGGGTGGTGCCATCGGCCCAAAGGACGACGCTGCCGCCATCGCCACGCTGGGTGGCGTCGGCGCGGATGGTGGTTGCGCTGTCGGCGACGGTGACGGTGCTGTTGCGGAGGTCGCCCGCGAGAGCGGAACCGGTGATATCACCACCGATGCGGACCTGGCCACCACCATTTGCGCCGCTGACGTCGAGCGTGGCGCTGAAGAGGCCGACGGTTTCGCCCGTGATGGTGATGTTGCCGCCCTTGGTGACGACGTTGGAGCGGTTGAAGCGGTTGGTCCAGCTCTTTTCGTAGGTGGTGCCGGATTGATCGACAGCGTTGATGGTGCCGCCCACGATGACACGGCCCGCGCCTTCGCCGGCGATGGTGGTGTCGCGCGCGATGATGTCGCCCGTGGTGCGGATGGCGAGGCCATAGACATCGCCGGCGGCCATGGTGACCTTGCCGCGGCGAGCTTCGATGGTGCCGGTGTTCGTGACGGCGGCGGTCTGGCTATCGCCTTGCGCGGGGCCGGCGACGCGGACGTGCATGACGTCATTGCGGCTGGTGAAGACGACATCGGTACCGGCGGCCATGGCAACGGTGCCTTGGGGGGCGACGATGTGGCCCATGTTGGCGACTTGACCACCGGCGAGGATGACCGAGCCGCCTTGGTCGACGCGGATGAGGCCTTCGTTGGTGACGCGGCCTGTCATATTGGTGACGCGATCGATGCCGCGATTGAAATCGGCGTCGCTCATGTTACCGGCAGCGGCGAAGAGGCCGTTGACGTTGATGACCGAGCTGCGACCAAAGACCACGCCGGCGGGGTTCACGATGTAGACGCGGCCGTTGGAACTGATGTTGCCGTCGATGCGCGTGGGGGCCGCGCTGTTGATGCGGTTGAGGACGCGGCTGCTCGCGTCGGGCTGGACGAAGCGGACAGATTCGTTGCTGCCGATGTTGAAGGAGCGGTAGTTGATGATTGCGCGGTCGCTGGCGTGGATGACCGTGTTGCCACTGCCGTCGCGGACGAAGCGCACGTTGCCCTGGCGGACCTGTTCACCCTCGGGCCCGGCGTGGGCGGTGGCGGCACAGCCAGCGGCGAGAGCGATGGCGGCGGGGACGGAGAGGCGGCTGAGGAAGAAAGAGGCCCGCGCGAGGAAGGGGGTACGGGTCATGGGGACTCCGGGAAAAAAGGCACTAGGCATTGGGCACTAGGCACTGGGGGAAGACTGAAGACAACGGTTGCCCTGGCTGGTTCAGTGCTTCGACTCTTCTTACTTGGTTACTTCGTCACGACGTTACTACTTAGTACAGGAACGTGAGCAGGAAGTGGAAGCGGTTGTCGCCGCCGTCCACGCGGTTGCCGGGGTCGTCGACGTCGGTGAGGGCCATGCCCCAGTCCAGACGAGCGACGAGGTTGCGCTTGACTTGCAGTTCCGCACCCAGACCTGCGCCGATGAGGGTGTAGTTGTCTTCGCCAGCGGTCGAGCCTGAGACGAGGACGGTGCCTGCGTCGACAAAGCCCTTGAAGATCAGGTCCCAGTCGGCGCGGCCGAACGCCTCTTGCGGGGCGTAGCGGAAGTCTTTGCCCAGGAAGCCGGCGAGCTTGGCGTAATCGCGGCCGTTGAGCGTGCCGGGGTCGCTGACCTTGAACGTGCGCGGGTAGTGGAAGCGGTACTCCAGCGTGCCCACCAGGGAGCTGTCGCCGGCGGCGACGCTTTCGGGGTAGCCGCGAACGCTGAAGAAGCCGCCCAGCACGTCCTGCTCGTTGGGGATCAGGCGGTTGTTGAAGGCGTACTGGCCGCGAGCGGAGATCGCGATTTCGTGCGCCAGCGTGGTGGGGCCTTTCTCGCCCTTGCCCTGATAGACCTGGCTGATGAGGGGTTCGACGTAGAAGGAGTGGTACGCGTCAAAGCGCACGATCTGCCATTCTTCGTCAACGCCCGGTCGGCCCAGGCTGTTCAGGTCGGACTGGTTCACGCCGGAGATGTTGGGTTCCATCCACTCAAACGTGAGGCTGGCGGCGAACTCGTTCACGTCGGTGAAGCGTTCGGCGCGGATGCCCACGTAGGGCGTGAAGTACTGCTCTTCGCCTCGCTCAAGGAAGAGATCGTTGGTGACCTGCACGCTGTTGTAGCGGCCACCGAAGATGCCATCAATGAAGAAGCGGCCGTTTTGATACGCGGTGTAAGCCAGTTCGGCTCCCACGTTGTAGTTCTGACCGGAGAAATCTTCGTCGGATGCGCCGACGTCGCTGGCGTCGTACTCGCTGTAGCCGCCGAAGACCTTGAGGCGGAGAACGTCGCTGCGGAGGGGGAAGTCGTAGCTGCCTTGGATGCCGTTGGCTTCGTCAACGCCTGCGGTGAAGGCGTCGATGCGGAGGATGTCGTCGTTGCCGGTGAGCTGGTTGTGGCTGAAGCCGACGCGGTAGCGCCAGTCGTTGGTGCTTTCGGTGCCTGTGTTGCTTGCCTGGGCGTAGACGGTCCAAGGCTTGGACTCGTTCACGAGGTAGTCGAGAGCGACCTGGCCGACTTGTTCACCTTGACCGACGCTGACATCAACGCGGCGGCCCGGGTGGCGATTGAGGCGATAGACGTAGTCGTCGATGGCGCCCTTGCTGACGAGCTCACCTTGCTTGACGGGGCTTTGCTCGCGGATGCGCGAGTGGACGCTGTCACTGCTGTCGACGCGGGTAGTCTTGCCGTTGGCGATGCGCTTTTCGAGACGCTCCCCCACTGCGACGGTGCGCACGGCGCCGACTTCACCGGTCCAGATGACCAGGCGCAGGTCGCCGTCTTGGTTGGCGCGCTTGTCGGCTCCGGTTTCGGCGTCGATGTCATCGGGGTGGAACTGGACGATGATGCTGGCGAGGCCTTGGCGCTCGAATTCTCTCACGATGCCTTTGGCGACAGTGCGCAGGGCGGCTTCGCTGAAGACGCCGGGGTTCGCCGGGACGATGTCCTGCAGGCGGACGATGACGGTGGGTTCGCCGGTGCGTGGAGCGAGATAGCCGTCAGGGCCCTGAGCGAGTTCGATCGCGGCGTTCATCACCGCGTCGATGGCGGGGTGCTGGGGGTGCTCGCTGCGGTACTCGAGGAGGAAGCGCGAGACTTTGTAGCTGGCGCCTTGCTCGGCGGCGGCTTCGGTGCGACCCAGTGCGCTTGTCGCAGCGGCGGTGACACGCTGCATGCCCGGCTGACCGGGGCGGACTGAATTGACATCGAACGGCTGACCGCCCGAGGGCGATTGCTGTGCCAACGCCTGTCCGCACGCCGCCAAAAGCAATGCGGCGACCGACGGAATCACACCTTTACCGGCTGCACAACCTGCACGCTTCATCACGTTCCCTCGCGAGGACAAAGGTTTGGTACCATCGCTTGGCGGCTAAGGCATGTGTGCCAATGCCACCGCGCCGCGACCACAGGCCGCGCCGCAGCGGGAAGGTATGCGGGGATATCGCTGGGAGTGAACGCGATGAAGAAGGCGACAGCGCGCGAGAAGCTGCATCGTGAGCACGCGTCCCATGGGACGGTGGTGGTCGTACCCAAGAGCGTGGCGCGGTGGGCGGGGCAACGGATGCTGATTCCCAAGCCGACGGATGTGGATGCTCAGATGCGGATGGCGCGCAAGGGAAAGGTGGTGACGCTGGGAGCAATTCGCGAGCGGCTGGCGCGGGCGGCACGGGCGGATGTGTGTTGTCCGCTGACGACGGGGATCTTTGCGCGCATCGCGGCAGAGGCGGCGGAGGAAGATCGCGCGGCGGGGAAGAAGGCGATGACGGCGTGGTGGCGGACAGTGCGGGATGACGGGACGCTTCTAGATAAGTTTCCCGGTGGTGGGAAGCTGCAAGCGCAGATGTTGCGCGAAGAGGGAGTGGAACTGGGGACGGTGGGGCGCAGCGCGAAGCTGCGTGTGCTTGCGGTGGCGGCGGCTGCGAAGGCTGGCAAAACCTGAGTGGTTTTTGCGTCGATAACGCGGTATGAACCGCATTGCATCTGGCGTTGTGAGTGTGCTGGCGTTGGCGACGAGCGCGGCTGGTCAGACGGTGACTGGCGATGCGTTCACGACGCTGCTGGATCGGTCGTCGCGCGTGACGGGCATCGCGATGACGCTGGACACAGCGAAGGGGCCGACCGGCAAGCCGGAGCGGATTGTGGTGGCGCTGGACAATCGCGAGCGGTTGTTCTTCGCGCAGTATCGCTCGGAGGATGGGACCACGTATCCGCGCACGCCGATGGCGTTTTTGCATTATGCGGATGGGGTATCGCGGAACAGCCGGGTGGGACGGGACATTTACATTGAGAACGCGGAGACGGACCTCTGGAACACGGTGCCGCCTCGCGGGGCGATGTTTGCACCGTGGCCCATGCTGGGCAAACTGGATGAGCACTCGCGTACGGATGAGAAACGCGAGATGGTGACGACCGACGGCGGCGTGACGCTGCGCGTGCCGAAGTTCGCGTTTGCAATCTCGGCAAGTGATGATGGCACGCTGACGAGCGTGACGCTGGATGTGACAGAGAACACGTGGAGCGTGGAGTTTGTGGATGCATCGCCTGTGCAGATCGGTGAGACGACGATCTCGCTGCCCTCGCGCGTGATTGAGCGCGAGACGACGAAAGATGGCGAGCGCGTGACGACGTGGACCGTGACTGCGCTGGAAGTGAACCCGGCAGATATCGATCAGCGTCTGGCGTTTGACGCGGCCGCGCTGAACGTAAAGAAGTGGGATGTGGAAGCGGGGAAGATTCTGGACGCGAGCGGCAAGCAGGTGGGGATTGAAGAAATCCCGGCGGCGCGCAGCGTGGAGACGTGGGAAGTGACCACCAAGGCCAGCGCGTGGATCGCGGTGTGGAAGTGGGGATCGATCGTGGCGGGGCTGGGGCTGGTGGGATTCGTTCTGGATATGGTCCGGCGGCGGTTGTGAGCGTGACGCGCTGACAAATCAGCGGCGGCTCCGCATCTTCTTCGCGGCCTTTTCGCGTGTTACGCGTGGCGTGGGGACGGCGGGGTGTTTGCCGTTGGC
>DATGWV010000333.1:0-8950 GCA_035299305.1 Phycisphaerales bacterium
TATTCCACGCCTCGGCCAGCCGCTTTGCACGCCAGTCGAGGAAGTCCTCATACCGGTCGGACTGAAGAAGGTCGCCCGCGTCCTTGCTGAAGAACTGCACCCGCGCGTACTCGCGTCGTTCGTGCGAACCAAGCTTTTGCATCGCCTCTGCCGGCGGCAGGTCATTCAGGCTTGAGTTGGGTCCGCGCCCAATGATGGCGAAATTAGCAGGATAGTTTGCCCGATCCTGATCATGGTCTTGATCCGCGAGCAACCTTCGTGGGAAAATGTGCTGAATGGTAAGCGTTTCCTCCGGGCGCTTCGATGGGTGTCCCAATCTCGCGATCTTCGTCAAGGGTTGGCCAGTTATCCAGTCTCTCGCGTCGTTTGCCACCAGCCAAGCGAACATGACCTGTGAGAACGGTCCCCAGAGCGTCGTCGGCTCCCGCATCAGCTCCTCGGCCTTAATCGGTCGCAGTTGGTTCGCGTTCAACGCGCCAAGCAGTCCCCGGGCCGCTGCTTTGCCGTCCTTGATGACGCGTAGGTGCTTGTTGATCGTCGTTTCGACACCGCCCTTAAACACGCCGCGGAGAGCCGCTAGACAGAACCATCGCGTGATCTCATCTCGTTCCGTCGCATTCGGCTCGCGTCCGAGTGGCTGTAGCGCATACGCAAGAGGGATCAGAGCGTTGCAAGAAGGAAGGAGCGGTTTGCGCGACCATCCAAGACTGTCAACGAACGCCATCGCCGCCCTCAATCCCTTCTCGGCTTCGCGCCACGAATCCCTTAGCGACTGTCCGCGGTCGCCTTCCGTGTCCGCCCATGACGCTGGTAACTGGTTGAACTGTGCTGTCCCTTTGTGAAACACGACCAACGCGCGAAACGCGAATGAGAATCCAAACCCAAGCGCTGTCGGAAGCTGCTCGTTGACGAATGTCTGGATCTGCTGAAGTACCTCGACGGACTTTCCGATGCCAAGGTCCGCGGCGCGAACATCGCGTTCTTTCAGTCCGGTACCGCCTCGATTCAGTCGCTTGAAGACAGCGAGCACCTCGTCGTCATCAGACTGCGTGATCGTGATGCATGTGATCGGTGCGACCAGCATCCGGTATGCCGCATCGATGCGACCCGTCGCACGATCGATTTCCTCTGTTGTGTAATTCTCCAGGCGCAACTGCTGGACTCGTTCATCGCGCATCTTCTGGTGGGGAGTGTCGAGAAGGTCGCGCAACCGGATGCGCGAGTGTTGTTGCTGGGCATCATCCTCCATGAGGAACTTTTTTTGCGCCGGTGACTGGAAGAGCGATGTCACTTTGCCGTCACGGCGATCGAATTTGTCCATCTCAAGCCAGCACTCCAGGCTGCGCCCGTTTCCGGAATCAAACGCCTCAGCGAATCCAAAGGCTGCGTGCAAACTGGTCAACCGTTGCTGCCCGTCGATCACGAACGCCTTGAACCGATCCACCTTGAGTATTCCGTCCTTCGGCTTGAATGTGCGAGCTTTCGGCCGAAGTTTGCTGTTGGGTCCGGGCTCCCAAAGGTAGATCACGTTGATCGGGTAGCCACGCAAGAGCGAATCCAAAAGATTCAGCGTCTGACGCACCTTCCAGACGAACGGCCGCTGAAACGCCGGAAGCTGATATTCACCCGCGTCGAAGCGACGAAGAAGCTCTTGTAGCGGTACGGTGGACGGACTGAGATTGAGCGGTTCCACTCGACGACCTCCTACTTGGATGGCAGTGTACCGTCGCAGCATGCACAACCGCAATGCCTAAACACATTGTCGCCAGCAAACTGACGTGCCGCTTGACGACACGATGCACTAACCGACGGAACAGAGACTCGAGCGGCTCGAACGGCAAACAATGTTCGAATCTCGTTTAGTTCCGTGGAATCAAATGCAATCAGGGCTTTGTGGCGAACAGTGAGGTGAGGCCAGATTCACCCGAACAGAGATGCGGCCGCTGCCGATCCGTCCTCTCCGCCTTGACAAGCGGCGACGATGCTTGACACGTCAATGCCTGTCGAACCGGGCGTCAGCGGCACCGCACCTCGGTCAAGTAGCGATGCGTTCACGGCGGCAGATTCTGGCGGATTGTCGAGGCGGATGGTAAACACAGGAAGCCCAATGCGAATAGCAGTGGTGCCCGCATCAAACGTGCCTCCATCTAAGCAGGACTCCACGATCGGCATCGCGCTTGATAGCCCGATGATCGTTCGGTTGCGTTGCATCGCTTGGTCCTGCGTCCAGCGTCCGGGTGGCCAAAACTGGGAGATGATCAGAGAGTTCCTCTCGGTCAAACGATCTGCCAGCGCGGCATTCGGGCGGAAGCCGAGGATGCCCTCCGCTAGAACAAGGGGCGTGGTGCCACTCGCCGAGACGGCACCCCTCATGCGCTGCACGATCAACTCCGTCGGCATACCCACTCGTAACGTTCAACGTTGCGTTCGCTAACTCTCGGCAGGCGGTGCGAGTAAGCGTGAGTCCTTGTTGCGATGCGTCACGTGCCCCAGCACACGCGACAGAAGGGGAGTTCAGGAGCTTCATCGACCCGGCAGCAAACAAAACCGGGGGGCGCATCCTCACCCAGACGGGTCCGCAGTCGCACTGGGTATTGGGGGTCAGTAACGGACAAAAGTGCGACACCTTGTTGCTCCAGCGCAGCGCCGACAGCCTCCCGAGGTGCGAAGTGATTACGATGTGATAATCCGCTTCCACTATTCGACCATGGTCGACGATGGGGGCTGCTCGACGTCAGGTCAGCATTGGAAACGTTTCGCTTCTCGGCCGCGGGTATCATCGTCAGGCATGCACAAGGATCGCGCAACTACGTCAGCGTTTGTCGATCTCTTCGCGGGCTGCGGAGGTCTTTCCCTTGGCCTCGCTCAGGCAGGTTGGCGTGGGACATTCGCGATCGAACGTGATCAGATGGCCTTCGCGACTTTCTCCAAGAACTTCCTGCAAGGGCCCAACAGTGTTCGCTTTGACTGGCCTGTTTGGCTTGAACGACGAGCGTGGCCGATTGATTCACTTCTGTCCGAACACGCTTCGGAACTTCGCTCGATGCGTGGCCGTGTACAGCTGCTGGCTGGTGGGCCACCATGTCAAGGCTTTTCATTCGCTGGTAGGCGAGTAAAAGCAGACCCTCGGAATCAACTATTCACACGCTACGTGCAAATGGTCGATCTGCTCCGTCCCGACGCACTTGTCGTTGAAAATGTACCGGGAATGCGGGTTGCTCACGGTAGCAATCAGCGTCGGGGCCTCATCTTGCCCGGCCCACAACCAAAATCATACTACCAAAAACTGGTTGACTCTCTCAAGGAGCTCGATTACGTAGCAAGTGGTTGCATCATCGACGCATCGCACTTTGGGGTTCCTCAGCAGCGACCACGCCTGATTGTGATCGGCCTTGCGCGGGAGATCGCGGATGGACTTCAAGGGGGCGTGGCGCGTGCATTCCAGCACGTTGAGTGGTGCCGCTTGAAACAGTTGGCCGAGCTTGGCCTATCACACGAAGTGACTGCTCGCGATGCTATCTCTGATCTAGAAGTGTGTGGTCGCACACTGCGGCCTTGCGACGACCCCGCATCACCGAAGGGGTTCTTTGAGCTGAAGTACGAGAAGCCGAGAACAACCTATCAACGGTTAATGCACGAAGAGTTGAACGCATCGAAGATGAACAGCATGCGTTTGGCGCGACATACTAAGGTGGTTAGTGAGCGATTTCGTCAGATAATCGAATCGTGCCGACAAGGTGTTCGCATGAGCGACGAAGATCGGGACCGATTCGGCCTCCTAAAGCACCGTGTCTATCCAATGTCGCCGCACAAGCCAGCCCCCACGATTACCACACTGCCGGACGATGTCGTCCACTACTGCGACCCCCGGATCTTGACAGTTCGAGAGTCCGCGCGGCTTCAATCATTTCCTGACTGGTTTGAGTTTTGCGGCAAATTCACAACCGGAGGCAATCGACGCACCAAGGAGTGCCCCCGATACACGCAGGTCGGGAACGCGGTACCACCATTGCTCGCTCGGGCTATCGGGGCGGGTATCTCCGCTGCACTTGCTGAATACAAGAAGATGCCAATAAGTGAGACGATTGTTCGCCCCCGACGACAGGCCGTGGTGTCCGCTTGATTGCCTGCGTCAAGAAACAGTGAGCGCCCATGGCAACCCCTGTTGAACCAACCACGTTCCCTGCCGGGCTTCTTGAGTGGGCCGGCCATCGCTCGGGCGGCGTTCGGCGCCTTTTTGACAAGGGCAGCGGCCGACCTTCAGGAGCTGTAATCCGAACGAGCTTGTTGGAGCGCCTCGAAGCTTGGGTCGAGTCAATTGTCGACGGTGTGGCCGGGACGCCGCGCATCGTTCTGCTGGTAGGCGGGCCGGGTAACGGCAAGACGGAAGCCGTGGAAGCGACAATCCACGCTCTAGACCGAAAGCTAAATGGTGGAAACCTGCTCTCTAGAACGTTCGAGCCGCTGTTCGCCCCAGATTCGGGAAAGGCTGTACCGCGACTCGCACAGGTTGACGTTTCGTCGCTCCTCAAGAGACCATCTATCGGCACGCTCGCCATAGTGCAGGACGCGTCCGTCACCGACCCCGCGTTCCCTGGCCGCTCGCCTGCCTCCCTGCTCGTCTCCGATCTTTCCAAGTATGTCTCTGATTCAAGCGCGGGTGTTTATCTCGCTTGTGTTAATCGTGGAGTTCTGGACGACGCACTCATCGCGGCGATTGACGACCGACAAGTTGCCGTGCAAGGACTGCTGGCGGACATAGTGCGCGCCGTTGGCTTGAGTCCGACCGCGCCACCTTGTTGGCCGCTGGAGGGACACGTCGCGATAGCCGTGTGGCCGATGGATGTGGAGTCCCTGCTTGTCGCAAGATCATCCGGGGACGCATCTCCCGCTCGCCAGCTGTTGGACTCTGCAACGCGGGCACAGGCCTGGCCTGAAGCGGGCAAGTGCCCCGCTGGAGATCGATGCCCGTTCTGCCTCAGCAGGTCGCTGCTCATTGGCGACCCTCATCAAACCGCATTGCTTCAAGTCTTGCGCTGGTATGAACTGGCAACGGGCAAGAGATGGAGCTTTCGTGACATGTTTTCGCTCATATCATTCCTATTGGCAGGCGTACCGAGTTCTGGAGCAGACGAAACGCTCAGCCCCTGTGAGTGGGCGGCAAGGCTTCTGGATATCCAATCCAAGACGACCAGTAAACCCGAGTCACTCCGACTTCGGGCACCCTTCCTGCTCGTAGCGTCCCAGTACCAGCACGCGCTCTTTGGTCGGTGGCCACGCCTCTCGGGTCGCGGGTTTCGAGCCGATCTCAGGGAGCTCAAGATGGAAGGACATCCCACGCTGATGGGTTTGCATCACTTCCTGAGCGGAGGGCGGGGACTCGCGGTGCCAGCAACTCTTGAGCCCCAACTTGTGGGCCTCAGTGAATCACTCGACCCCGCGTTGGCGGATCCGGACGAGGAGGTTGAAGTCAGCTCAAGAACCGCTCTCCCTTTGCGCGACATCGATGCTCGCTTCAGCCAATCGACGCGAGAAGGGCTTCAGTTCCTTCGCAAATACCGCTGTCTCACTGTTTTGGAGGTCGATCTGCTTCAGCGGCTTGCGGAAACAGATGACGATCTAGGTGAAGGAGAGGCCCGGCGCAGGCGCCCAGCCACTGCGTCGCGACTCCAGTCGTTCATTCGCGAGTTCGCTTGTCGATTGGTTCGTCGCACGCTTGGGGTGCGATCCGGCGTTGTTCGAGACGCAGCAACGCTAAAGGCATTCCAAGCGGTAATAGACGGCGACGAGCAGTTGCTGCACGACTCCGTGAAGCAGGTAGAAGGCCTGCTGAACGAGAAGGATCGATTCGTCGTGACACTCAATACGACATTTGGTGAGCCCTTGCCTCCAGAACCACGACGCGCCGTTCTGACGACGGATCGGCAGAAGGTAAGGCCGCGGGAATCACGGGCGGTTGGCCGACCTACGGCATCTCTGCGTTTCTTGACAGTTGGCGCAGGACATTCTGTACAGTCAATCCCAATGACGTACGAACTGTTCAGGTCCGTGCGGGAACTTCGCGCCGGGATGATGCCCGCGTCGCTACCACGCCCGGTCGTTGCCTTGCTTGACACGACTCGCGCTCGGCTTTCTGGCCAGATCGTGCGAGACGACAACCTTCTCGACGGAGCCGAGATCCGAATCGGACTGCGAAGCGAGGTCATCGTCCGTGAGCTGAACAAGTTCATCGTGCGGCAGGAGGACGGGCGATGAGTCTAGAGCGTTTTATCTCAGACCCTTGGAAGACGTCGCACAAGGCGTATGACGAGTCTCCCTTCAACATCCGACCAGCGCCAGAGTTTGCTACCGCAGAAGTGCTGGTTGCATCCCTTTACCGATCACTGGGCTTTGCGGAGTACTCCGAAACCGACGTGCCAAGTGCGGGTCGCGAGTTCGACCGGGCGAGCCAGCACACGAAGTCACCTGCAAAGCTACAAGGCCGAGTTGGAGTCGATGCCTGGCGCACGGTGTTGCATGGCGTGCTGGAGAGTCCAAAGCAGCCAAACCAGAGCTCCAAGCGGTTCCTGCAACTCTCACCCATAGTACCGGACATCTCGCTGTATTCGGGTTCCGCGCGTCTCAGTGGCAACTCTTGGAATCCGGGAGTTCTCATCCAGCGCATGGTGCAACTCGGCGCGGACTCGATCCCTGCGGCCGACGACCTGTGGAATCGAATGTTCGAAGCAATGTCGATCGACGAAGGCGACGACATCTGGGCGCGGTGGCTTCAGGAAGAATTCGAGCGGCGCAAGAAGTCCGGCCCAAGTTGGGGGCAGCAAGCGTTAGAATCAGGTGTCAATCTGCCTGACAACGAGAAGCTCGAACTGTTCTTTCCAGCGCGACAGTTCGTACGAGATATCGATGCCATTCTCGCGGCCAAGCGTTGTATGACTCGTCGACAATGGATAAGTCTCCTTGAAGCCATTGTACGACTCGGTTCGGCCACACACGTGTTGTGGCTCTGCGATGTCAACGACAAGCTGTGGCGGCAGGTTCGCGAGATACTTGACGGTGGCGATCTCTGCACTCAGAAGAAGATTCAAGAGCAAGTCGTCTCCTGCACGCGCCCCTATCTGGCCTACGGCAACCCAGCCGTACCGATAGTTCGCGATTATGCCTCGCGGTACTTGGTAGCTCGCCTTGGGATCAATCTGCTTCTTTGGCATCTGGAGGCGCTGGGAAGTCCAGTGCGATCGCTTTCTTCCTGCCGCGACCTGCATCGATTGATGTCAGAGGTCGCTGTACTACGGCCCCAACTTCAGGGCGCAGATTTTATGGACCAGTTCGCCTCGATTCAGGACGAGCAGGCGCGAACCGTGGCTTGCAAGAAGGGAATTGGTTCAAACTTGGTAGAGTTTGGGAGACATACTCTCGGGCAAAGACAAACCGCCAATGAGAGCCTACGTGGATACGACCAGGGCTACATTTTGCGAAAGCGCGGTGAACACGCCTCTGCCCCGTGGATCGTGTCACTTGGTCCAGTAGCTGTGCTTGCTCTGGTCCATTGCTGTCTGCGAGAAGCCGCAGGACCACGTTCGGTGCAGCGGCTGTGCCAGCATCTTGGTTGGTATGGAATCGAAGTGGATCGCGACGACATCGCCAAGAGTGACCTCGGTCGCAAGCTTCGCATGCTCGGTCTGGTTCTAGACAGCCCGGATGCCGAAAGTGGCATGCTGCTGGTGCCCCCCTTCGAGGCAACACCGGCGATGCAGGAAGGGGCCAAGTCATGAGCCGACTCGTTTCCGAAATTGTCAGGCGCGTGAAAGACGCGGTCCAGTCATCAGCGATGAACCTTCAGGGTTCCTCAACGGAACTGCGGACGGTGTTCCACGGGCCACCTCTACAGTTCCTGCGTCCCGTCTTCGAGGCGCTCGTTGTCGACGGAGGCATTGATGCCAGATTGCCGTCCGGCGAACGAGTTACGTTTCCTGTGGTGCTGCAGGTTGACCAGTTGCCACCCGGCACAGCTAACCCGCGGGTTGGTGATAGCGGCTTGTGCGACGAGAGTCACCTGCTTGTGCTGCGTAACTCGCCATCGTGTCCTCGATTTGTGGCGCTCGTACCGCCTGGAAGACATCGAAATCTATCGGTGTCGTCTGCCAGCAACGAATGTGGGTTGGAGGCGGACAATAACTCCGGCACGGCGACAGTTGAAGACTGGTGGCGTGACGAGTTCATCCAAGACCTCGTCGACAGCAGTCTGTCTCGCACTACTTGGAACAGTGAGGGGCAGCGCGAGCAAGCAAAGCGGCTAGTGGAGCACGCGGTCAGAGCCGCGGACGTGGTTGATCGACATGATGCGTCGCGTCAGCGCGCCTGGAGCGTGCTATCGCGAGTCTTGTCGATCTCGGATCCCACCGTGCCCTTCAGTTCACTCCTCACCCTTGCCTGTGGATATCCGCCCGTGGCTGATGGGTCGGTTCGCGCAGAAGAGCAGATAAAGGTGCTGGAGCAGCTGGCTGATGCTCTAGTAGATGATGGATTCAAGCCCGGTATTGAGCGCTTGAAGCTGGAAGCCGACGAGTTGGACGTGACCGCGTTGGACCAGTGTCTCCAACACCTTCAACGAACTTGTGACGTACCTACGGCGTTTGGCCGAGCCACACCCTTCTACTACGGACCAGTGTATGGGGACTCGATAAGTGCTCCTCCAGAGTGGTGGACTCGGTTGACCGTGGAAAAGTGGACCGAACTTCTTGAGGAGGAGCGGCAACCAGAGGGCGCACTCGTCATTGAGTGCACCAACTCAATCATCCCTCCGTGCAAAGGCATCAATGCGCTCGTGCTGGCCGGTATAGAACTGAAGGTCTCGCTGCCTGAGGATGAGGCTGGCCCGGTAGACGCAACGGTGACTCGCGAAGTGAGCGGTGCCAAGAACCGAAGCGAGTGGAGCTTGCGATTGCCAGGG
>DATGWV010000334.1:0-22166 GCA_035299305.1 Phycisphaerales bacterium
GGCTCGAGCCGCTCTCGGTCACGGTGACGGACGGCGTGGCGACGTATCCCAAGTGGCGCGTGCCGCTGGGCGAGTTCACGATTGAGAGCGAAGGCACGGTGGACCTTGTCAATCGTCAAGTCGACGTCGTCACATGGGTGCCGCTTGGCGCGCTGACCGACCGAGCGGCGGGCATGTTCAACACGGGCCTGGGCAGCGCGCTGGGCAAGGCCGGGCTCGACAGCGTGAGCATGCTCCCCTTCCGCACGCGCGGCAGCCTGGACAAGCCCAACACGAACGCCGACCTCGAACTCTTCGCGAAGCAGACGATCAAGAACGTGAACCCGGGGAACTTGATTGATGGGTTGCTGAAGGGGATCGGGGGAAAGAAGGATGAGAAGAAGTAAGCGGAACTGCCGGAGGGCGTGCGTACCTAAGGGAGGAGGCGGTTCCGCACACGCAAAAATGGTGTCCCGCCCCTACAGCCTGAGGAGCGTCGCTCTGCTTGCAAGCATTTGGGAACACCGCAACTCCCCGCCCGGTACCTGCACCTAAACTGAGCCCCTATGACCACCATCACCACCGTCGCCGTCACCGGCGCCAGCGGATTCGTCGGGCGCAACATGGTGCAAGCTCTGCTCAATGCGGGCTACAGCGTCCGCGCCCTCGTGCGCGATCGTGAGAAGGCCCGCACCGTGCTGCCCGCCGCGCCTGGCAAGCTCACGCTCGTCGTGGGTGATGTCACCGACGCCCGCAGCATCGAAGACCTCCTCCGCGGCACGCAGGCCTGCGTCCATCTCGTCGGCATCATTCGCGAAGTGCGCCGCACCGGCCAGACATTCCAGCGCATGCACGTCGACGCGACGCGCATCGTCGTCGCCGCGTGCGAAAAACTCGGCGTCAAGCGTTACCTGCAGATGAGCGCGCTGGGCGCGCGCGATGTGGGCGTCGCCGACTACCAGCACACCAAGTTCGAAGCCGAGCAGATCGTCCGTCGCAGCGGCCTTGCGTGGACCATCTTCCGTCCGAGCCTCATTCACGGCAAAGACGGCGAGTTCGTGCATCAGGCGCAGGACTGGCTCAAGGGCGAAGCTCAGCCATACTTCTTCTTGCCGTACTTCCAAGGTGGCGCGCTCGAGCAGCGCATCCCGCTGGGCGACGTCAACCCGCGCGACCCGCGCATCGCGCCCGTCGCCATCGAAGACGTCTGCAGTGCGTTCGTTCGCGCTCTCAAGAACGACGCGACGATCGGCGAAACCTACAACCTCTGCGGCGGCGATGTGATGACATGGCCGCAGATGCTGACGTTCATGAAAGAGAACACGCCTGGCTCGCTACCCTTGCAGCCGTTCGGCATTCCGTCGTGGATCGCCGCACTGCAGGCGCAGGCCGCGAGCCTTGTGGGGCTTGGTCAGTTCCTGCCCTTCGACGCTGGCATGGCGAAAATGGGCGGCGAAGACAGCGTCGCCGACATGACCAAATCTCGCGATGAACTGGGCATGCAGTTCAAGGGTTTCAAGTCCACGTACCCCGCTTACGCCGCGCACTGATCAATTACTGCGGCGGATATCTAGCAAGTTCACGGCGTTGCGAGCAGCAACGCCGTTTTTCATTTCCCCGCACTTTGCGTCGTACCCTTCACCATGGCTACAGATGCAACTTCCGGCAAGGTCCGGCTCCAACGAGTGATGGCGGACGCGGGGGTGGCTGCGCGGCGGGTCTGCGAGCAGATGATCACGGAAGGGCGCGTGATTGTGAACGGTCACAAGATGACGCAGCTCCCGATTTTCGTCGATCCCGCGAACGACCGCATCACGGTTGACGGCAAGCCTCTCCCGCCCGCGCAGGAGAAGGTGTACATCATGTTGCACAAGCCGGCGCGCACGATCGTCGCGACGGCGGACGAACCCGGACTTGAGCGACGAACGGTGCTTGATCTGGTAGATCACCCCGCCGCGTCGCGACTGTTTCCGGTGGGACGGCTGGATTACGACACGACCGGCATTCTGCTTTTGACGAATGACGGCGACTTCGCGAACTTCGTGACGCATCCGAGCAAAGGCGTGGTGAAGGTGTATCACGCGTGGGTCAAGGGATATGTGAACGAGGAGACGCTCGCGAAAATTCGCCGGCAGAGCAAGCTGGTCGCGAAGGCCGCGATCGCGGAGAAGCGCAAGCTCGCAAAGGAAGCGATGGGCGCGTGGGCGGCGAGTGATTTGCCTGCGGGGCGCAAGCACAAGAAACCGGTGACGCCCATCGACGCGCGCGTGCTGCGCGTGGAAGACGGCAAGAGCGTGCTGGAAGTGGAATTGATTGACAACCGCGCGCCGCTGCGCGATGTGCTGCTGAGCGCGGGGCTGGACGTGCGCAAGCTCATGCGAGTGCGCGTGGGGCAGCTTGAACTCAAGAGCATGCAGCCTGGAGTGTGGCGCGAACTGGACCCCAAAGAGGTTCGTGCGCTCATGCGACCCGACTGGCACAAGCGGGGCGACTCGCCCAAATCGAGCGGAAAATCGCAGAACAAGTCCCGCACAAAGGGGGAAAGTGGGCGCGGAGACGGGAAATCGCCGAACTCACGGGCGACTGCGCCGTCTGTGGAACAGGCGGCACAGCGCGCGCTGGCGGTGCTCGCCGGGCGCACACCGGGCGGGCAGGATGCCCCGAGCACAAACCAGTCGGCACCCAAGGGCCGGCGCGCGGCAGGCAACGACGCGGCACGCGCGAAGCGTGTGGATGAGTCGTTTGCTGAACCGACGCGTCGCAAGCCCCGCACGCTGCTGCCTTGAGTGATGTTGTTCGTGTGATTGTGTGCGCGGCGGCGAAAGCCGCGCAATAACAGTGACATGACAACGACAGTCATTTGACAGGAACGTGAACAGGACGATGGCGATGCAATCCTCCAACTCGCACGGCGACACACGCAAGACGGTGCCCAACGCGGAAGAGATTCCACTGCCCAAGTGGGCCCCCAAGTGGGCGCCGCGCACGCGCGTGCTGATGCGGCTGGTGGGGAACAACTACCGGCAGAGTCAGATCACGCGGATGGCGGCGGCGCTGAGCTTCCGGACGATTTTCGCGATCATTCCGGTGCTGGTGATCGGGCTGGTTGTGCTGCACCGGTTTGTGAACGAAGCCCAGGTGCGCGACGTGGTGACCAGCGTGCTGCAGTACGCGGGCCTCGCGAACATCGTGGTGGAGAAGGTCGAGCCCGCGAAGCAGGCGGCGGCGGTGGTGCCTGGGATCAACATCTTTGCGTTTGGCGGCATGCCGCATGCGCCCGCCGTGAGTGCGCAGGAAGTGGCGCAGCAGGCGCAGGCAGCGCGATTGGATGAGTTCATTCAGCAGCTCATGCATCGCGTCGAGTCAATCAACTTTGGGGCAATCGGATTCATCGGCGCGCTGATGCTGATTTACGCGGCCCTGTCGATGGTGGTGGAAACGGAAAAGGCGTTCAACCAGATTGCGGGCACGACATCGGGCAAGACGTGGGTGCGGCGCATCACGCAGTATTGGGCACTGCTCACGCTGGGGCCGGTATTTCTGGTGCTGAGTTTCGGCGTGAGTGAAGCGGCCAATCGCACAGCGCGCAGTTGGGTGGGCATGGCCCAAGAGGCGCGGCAGGTGGAGGCGGCGGCGGCGAATGTGACGAGCGACACCAGCGCGAAGCTAAGCGTGGATGTTGACAAGACGTTCGCCGATCGCGCGCGGCAAGGAACGGTCGCGATTGTCGGATTCACGGCGTCATGCGCGATCTCCACCGTGATGCTGCTGGTGCTGTTCACGAGCATTCCCAACACGCGCGTGCACGTGCCCAGCGCGGCGGCGGGCGCGGCGTTCGCCGCGATTGTGTGGGAAGCCAGCAAGTGGGCGTTCACGGCGTATGTGCGCTACAGCACGGGGTACGCGCAGCTGTACGGCGTCATCGCGCTGATTCCGCTGTTTCTGCTGTGGGTGTATGTCACGTGGATCATCATTCTGCTTGGCTTTCAGGTCGCGGTGGTCATGCAGGCGTACCGCAAGCTCAGCAAGGAAGGCTTCAAGCGTTCGCTCATGGTGTCGCTGGGCATGATTCCAGATCCGCGCGATGGCGGGGCCGAAGGCGTGCTGCTTGTGCATCCGGCGAGCACACTGGTCATCATGTGCGCCATCGCGCAGCGATTCCGAGCGGGGCAGACGAGTGATCGCCAGAGTCTCTCGCTTGCGACGAGTCTCGATGAGTCGCTGGTGGATGTGCTGCTCAAGCGGCTGCATCAGGCGCACATGATCATCGAAGTTGTTGACAACGATCCGACGATCGACACGTTCACGCTGGCGAAGGCGCCCGAGGCGATGCTGGCGACGGAGATCATCGCGCTGAACGATCCGCCAGGCACGACAATTCACGGCGAGCATGCACAGCTCGCGACGACGCTGGACAAGGCGCGGCGCGATGCGTTTCATGGCAAGAGTCTGGCAGATGTCGTTGCGAGTATTTCCCCTGTGCCGCCACAGAGCATGGACATGAGCGGCGCCGGCACTGTCGCGACGGCGTGACGCGCAGGGCACATCACTTGGCGATGAGTTCAACTTCCTGCAGGCGATGGGTGCCCAGGCCCATGTCGCGTGTGTCGTACGTTGTTGCGCGCAGCCACGGGGCGAGGAACGTGTGATCGATGGCGAGCAGCGGGATGCGGCGCGGGTAGCTGAGCGAGGGGCCGAAGCCGGCCTGTTCGTATGCGCCCGTGAGCATGTGCTGCGGGAAGGTGTTGAGCAGGTTGAGCGAGTGCGAGCCACGCGGCGTATTAGTGTCGCCTGCGATGATGTCGGGCGTGCGCAGCGGATTGGTGGCAGCGTCGGGCCATGAGTCGGCGGCGTCGCGACCTTCGGGCGTGCGCATGAGGTAGTTGGTCATGTTGTCGAGTTTGCGGCGGGCTTCGCGCATCATGCGATCGCGAGGGATGTCGGGATCGCTGGGCAGGTCGATGAACCAGATGACGGTGGGTTTTCCCAGCGCGGCGGTGGTGTCGAGCTGGACGAGCAGCGCGACACCTTTGTCGATGGAAAGCATGCCGCCGCCTGACCATGTGAAGCGGCGCACGGTCGCGCCGCTGATATCGAGCTCAACGCCTGCCCAGCGTGTGATGGGGTACTTACTGATGACAGCGAGACGGCCGTACACGACGGCGGAGGCGGGCTGCGAGAGCGAGCCAGAGCGGCCCATGGCTTGCGCGAGCGGTGCGTACGAGGCGTTGAAGGGGTGATTGGCGACCAGCGCGATATCGGGGCGCATGCCTTGCAGTGTGTTCAGCACGTCGGGGAAACGCTTGATTTCACTGGGGTTCCAGATGATGAGGCGAGTCGCGTCGGCGGGGCTGGAGCGCGTGAAGATATTGAAGAGGCGCCACTCGCCCAGCACCATGCCCAGCGAGACGATGCCGCACGCGAGCCATGCGATGGTGCGCCAGCGTGCGGTGCGCTTGCCCGGGCGCGCATCTTTCCAGTGCTTGTCGCGCTGGTCGGTGGTTTCGTAACGCGGGTACGCGAAGCACGCGATGATGGCGGCGAGCGCGAGGCAGAGAGCCGAGCCGGGCACGATGATCCAACTGGGAATCCAGAGGAGAAATTGGCTCCAGAAGAAGCGATCGGAGACCAGGCGGCCGGTGATCCAGATGAGGATGGCGCACCACGCGAGCACGAGCAGTGAGCGGCTGAGCCAGCGCAGGATGAGGATGGGCACGCGCGGGTCTTGCATGATTCACGCTTGCACGTCGGGCGATTTTTCGTGAGGTTGCACGCCGCAGATGAGGCCCAGAATGCGGCGCAGGCGGACGGGCGCGACGAGCACGACATCGCGCAGGGCTTCGTGCAGGAAGAGACGGGCGAGGATGAGGAAGACGAGGGCGGTGACGGTGCCAGCGAGGCCCAGGCGCACTGCATCAGTCAGCATGAGCTTGGTGGCATCGGAGCCGAAGGGAATGTGCGGCGCGAGGAGCGTGCGGAGGTTGGTGTAGTGATCGGCTGCCCAGCCGGCGGCGCCAGCGAGGATGGCCATGAACCACGAACTGCTCATGGCGATAGCGAGTTTGCGACGCGGCAGGCCGAGTTGCTTAGTGATCCACAGGCAGATGGCGGCGCGGCTGATGAAAAGCCAGAGCCCGGCACCCAGAGCGACGCTGGTGGCGGTGGGATCGATGAGCGCGGCGACGCAGCAACTGATGGTGAGGCCCACGCCTTCAAAGAGCGTGAGCATGGAGTAGAGCTTGGAGCGGCCCTGGGCCATGAGCAATGCGGCGGTGAGGCCGAAGGTGATGCGCCAGGGGAAGAAGATGCCCAGCAGAATCGTTGCGGGGACGACATCTTGCCACTTGCCGCGCCAGAGGAGGCTTTCGAGCGCGGGCATGCATGCGGCGAGGCCCAGGCTGGCGATGCTGGCGACAAGCATGAGCGTGCGCAGGCTGCGCATGACGGCTTGGCCTTGGCGGATCGGGTCGGCGTTGAGGCGCGTGAGGGCGGGCATGAGAACGAGCAGCACGCTCATGCCCAGCATGACGCCGACTTGTGCGGTGATTTGATAGCCGAAGTAGAAGAGGCCGTTTTGCGTCGCACTGAGGAGGCCCAGCGGCATCAGCACGACGAAGGGTGCCCAGTCGATGGCGATGTTGGCGACGGAGGCGAACATGAGCCAGCGGCTGTCGCGCAGCAGGGCGGGCCATTGGTCGGTCTTTGCGGGCTCGCGCCAGAGTTTGATCTTGGAGGTGCGGCCGTACATGATGGACTCGGCGGCGGCAGCCACCACGGCCGGGAGCGCGAGGGCCATGGAGCCCATGCCTGCGAAGGCGAAGGCGATGCACGAGCCTTGGCGAAGCAGGTTGGACCAGAAAGAGATTTTGCTGCCTCGCGCGAAGTCGAGATCGATGCGGACTTTACTGAGGAGCATGCCGCCTGTGGTGCCGATGGGGAGGGCGATGCCCAGCACGATGATGACGAGGGCGAAGCTGGGTTTGTTGAGGTAGACCGAGAGCGGGTAGGCGAGAGCCGCGATGATGGCGGCGACGATGACGTTGTACCAGAAGGCGAGCCAGAAGGTGGGGCCCGCGATTTGTTCGTACTGGTCCTTGCCGCGTTGGACGACCAGTTCGCGCATGCCGGCTTCTTTGCAGACCATGATGAAGCCGGCGATGCCGGTGGCGACGGCGAAGACGCTGAAGTCAGCGGCGTCGAGCTTCCAGCCCAGCACGATCTGCGCGATGGAGGTGAGGCCCTTGTTGGCGATGGTGACGAAGACGATCCATGCCATGCCGTGGCCCACGCGTGCGCCGAGCGCTTCGGCGGGTTGAGGCGCTGCTGGAGCAGGGGCGGGGGACGGATTCGGAGGTTGTGCGGCGATGTCGGTCACGAGAAGTCAAGTCACTATAACCGTGTGCGGGCGAATGCTGATATTCGCGGCACGGGGAAGGATCATCGGCGTTTGACGGCGAAAGATTGGAGCATGAGCACTCAAACGGGCGCGGTTTCTCCTCTGGTCGGCAAGCGCATCATCGTGACGGGCGGCGCGGGCTTTCTGGGTCGGCATGTCAAGCAGCGGCTGCTGGCTCGCGGGGTGAAGGAAGAGCACATTGTCATTCCGCGTCGCAAGGATGTGGACCTGACGGACAACGCGTCGGTCGCGAAGCTGTATCGCAACGCGTTTCCCAATGCGAAGGCGGATGTGGTCATTCACCTGGCGGCGGAGGTGGGCGGCATTGGCGCCAACCGCAAGAATCCGGGTCGATATTTCTACGCCAACATGGCGATGGCACTGCACCTGATTGAACACGCACGCCTCGATGGATTCATCGAACGCGGCGGCGTGTTTGTGCAGACCGGTACGATCTGTGCGTACCCGAAGTTCGCGAAGGTTCCGTTTCGCGAAGATGAGATTTGGGATGGCTACCCGGAAGAAACCAATGCGCCCTACGGCGTCGCGAAGAAAGCCGCGTGGCAGATGCTGGACGCTTACAAGTTGCAGTACGGCATGCAGAGCACGTATGTGCTGCCGGTGAACTTGTACGGGCCTTGGGACAACTTCGATCTTGAGAGCAGCCACGTGATCCCGGCGCTGATTCGCAAGTGCGTGGAAGCGCAGCAGCGTGGCGACAAGACGCTGCCGGTGTGGGGCACGGGCAGCGCGAGCCGCGAGTTTCTGTATGTGGACGACGCGGCAGAGGGGATCATCCGCGCGGCGGAAGTGATGCGCGATCCGACGCCCATCAATCTGGGCGCGGGGTTTGAGATCACGATCAAGAACCTTGTCGAACTGATCGTGAAGCTCACGGGCTTCAAGGGTGACATTGCGTGGGACGCGACCAAGCCCGACGGCCAGCCGCGGCGGTGCCTGGATGTGCAGCGCGCGCAGCAGTTGCTGGGGTGGAAGGCGCAGGTTGGGTTTGAGGATGGGCTGAAGCGGACGATTGCGTGGTATCGGGAGCAGGTGAAGTGACTTCGCCTGCATAATTCATCGGCGACGACGCAGGCTGATGGCGGCCGCGCACGCGAACACAATTGCTGCGCCTGGCGCGGGGATGACAGTGATCGTCGCAGGGATGTCTGTCATTGGCGCAATTGCGATGGTTCCTGTGGGCGAGTTGGCGAAGTCGCCCACGATGATGGAGCCAAGTGGGGCGATGATTGCGGGAGTGCTTTGCGTGGAACCGCCCCGCCAGAGGGTGGAGAGTGATCGGGTGCCGAGTGAGCCGTCGAGCATGATGGTGTACTCGAAGACGACGAGCGGATTGATTGCACTTGGGACGCCGCTGGTTGGTGTTCGTTGATTTTCAGCGAAGAGTGACGGCCCTGAGCCCGGAGCGAAAGGCTGATTGGAAGGTGCGGACGTCTTAAGAATTTCGCCGAAGCGATCGGAGCGCGAGACAACACTCACGAGTTGAGGGCCCGTGACGAAGGTTCGCAGTGATCGCACGCTCGAGATTGTGTCGTTCAGGCCGGCACCGAAGGAAGACGTCAAATATGTTTCAAACTGGGCGTGGGCAAAGTGTGCTGGGTTTGTGAAGCCTTGGCTTGTGACTTCAACGAGCATGCGAGCGCGAATAGACTGCTGTGATTGCGAGAGTGACACTGTGCCGCTCTGCCACGTACCGCCATTGTCGGCGGAGATTTGCCACGTCGAGGTTGCGGTCGCGACTGGTTGTGCGACGGCGAGCGGGGCGATGAGATTGCATGCAAGCGTGCCAGTCAGCGCGTTGGCGAGAGTGATTCGTGATTGCACGATGTGACTCCAAACGTGTTGGGGGCGAACTGATCGACAGCATACCAGTGGACGCGGGCTGTCGCAAGCGATTTGTGCTGCTCGGCGAGTGTCGAGGATGCTGATCGCGGCCGAGGCCGATTATGCGGTTTGGAGCGAATATGCGGGCGTGGGGCGCGCTCGGGATGTAGTTGCGTCCGCAAACTGCCGATGTCGGGTGTATGCGGGGAATCTCCCTCAATGTTGAGACGCGGGTGATGGCGAGCAATGCCGCCATTGCGCGATCGACGCGCGAGGTGAATGAGTCGCTGACGAAGCTGGCGACGGGCAAGCGGATCAATCGGGCGGCGGACGATCCTTCGGGCTTGATGCCGGTGGAGGCCATGAGCGCGCAGGAGCGGACGCTGCAGAAGCAGATCAAGAATCTGGATTTTGAGCGCATTCGGCTCGATGCCTTGGAAGGCGGCGAGTCGGCGTTTGCGGATTCGTACATCGAGCTGCAGGGACTGGTGGTGGCGGCGGCCAATCGCGGGGCGATGAGTGATGAAGAGCGCGAGGGGTTGCAGGCGGCGCTCGATGGTGCGCTGCAGGGGATGCAGTTTGTCTCCAACACGTACACGTTTCGCGGTGAGCAGTTGTTTGGCGGGCGGAATGTGTTTGCCGAGGGGCAGATCACGGAGACGGTGAACGGCGAGCAGGTGTCGTACTCGCTGAAGGATTTGCAGCGCGGCGGGAAGCTCAACTTGATCAATGGTGATCTGGATCTGGCGCAGAAGGTTGTGGATGCGGCTCAGAAGGGCAGCTCATCGCGGCGAGCGGCGATCGGAGCGCGCGGGCAGGAAGTAGACAGCAAGCAGCGCACGTTGATGATCGAGCTCGAGAACCTGACGGGCGCGAAGAGCCAGATTGAAGACACTGATTACGGCGCGGAAACGGCGAAACTGGTGCGAGCGCAGCTCGTGCAACAGGCCAGCATCGCAACGCGGGATATCGCGATCAATCTGCAGCGGGACACGGTGTTGAACCTGCTGGGCGCGGTCAGTCCGGGTGCCCGCTAGGCCGGGTGTTGCGATTGATGTCGGCTGACCCTCCCCGGAAGACCCGGGGGCGACGGGAATCGGCCTTGAAAGTTGGGGAAACCGCGGAAACGCCCGGCAAGGTAGTTGCGAAGAAAGGTTTGCTCGCCGGGGTGGCCCGGGCGTGGTGGCATTTGTCGCGCGGCATTCGCGTGGTATTTGTGCGCTTGCGGGCCAAATTGTGCGGGTCGTCGGCGGTTTCTGTCGCTGATGGGTGGTGACTTCGTTCTTTTGGCAGCCGCGTGTCACGCGGAAGGAGATTTTCATGGCTTTCACGGCGAGCGGTCTTGGCAGGGTCTCGGTGTGTGGAGTGTCGTTGGTGTTCGGGATCGGTGCCTTGCTGGTGGCGGCGGGCTCGGCTGGCGTGGCGGTGGCGCAGGAGGGTGCTCCTGCCGCAGCGGCGCCGGAGAAGCCGGACTTCAAGCCCTGGGCGGAAGTGAGCAAGGGCTTTACGGAAGTTGAGAGCAATGACGGCGGCAAGAGCCTGTACAAGCTGTGGAAGAAGGAAAAGGATCACAGCCTGATCGCGGAACTGCCCAGGGGGTGGGAGAACCAGCGGCACTTCATCGCGCTGACGGTGGCGAGCGGCGAGGAGTACGCCGGCCTGCAGTTTGGCGAGATGTATGTGTACTGGAAGCGTGTGAATGATCGGCTGCTGCTGATTGAGCCCAACGTGGAGACGCGCAGCACGGGCGACCAGGAAAGCAAGAGCAGCGTGCAGAACCTGTTCACGGATCGCGTGGTGCTGGATCTGCCCATCATGACGATGGGGCCCAGCGGGCAGCCCGTGATTGATCTGCGCGATCTGTTCGTGAACCGCGCGGCGTCGTTTTATGGCCCGCGCATGAACGGGGCGAACACGCGCGTCGCGACGCTGAAGGTGTGCAAGAGCTTTGAAGAGAACAACGAGATTTCGTTTGAGATGCCCAACCGCGAAGGGCGGCTGCAGGAGTTCCACTACAGCCTGAGCATCATCAAGGACAATCCGTCGTACAAGCCGCGCGTGGCGGATGCGCGCGTGGGGTATTTCACGACGACGTATCGCGACTTGGGCAAGTTCACGGACAAGGAAAAGTGGGTGCGGTACATCAACCGCTGGCACGTGGAAAAGCGCGATCCCAAGCTGGCGATGAGCCCGCCCAAGGAACCGATCGTGTATTACCTGGATGCGCGCATTCCGGTGCGGTATCGCCAGGCGATTCGCGAGGGCGTGCTGGGCTGGAACAAGGCGTTTGAGCAGGTCGGCATTCAGAACGCCATTGAGGTGTATCAGCAGGATGAAATGACCGGGGCCCACATGGACAAGGACCCGGAGAACGTGAAGTACAACTTCGTTCGCTGGCTGAGCAACGACATCGGCACGGCGATCGGGCCGTCGCGCGTGCACCCGCTCACGGGCCAGATTCTTGATGCAGACGTCGTGCTGACCGACGGCTGGATTCGCTACTTCTGGGCGCAGTTCAATGAAATCATGCCGGAAATCGTGATGGATGGCATGAGCCCCGAAACGCTCGCGTGGCTGGAGACGCGGCCTCAGTGGGATCCGCGCGTGCGGCTGGCTGATCCGGGCAAGCGCCCGATGATCATGGCGCAGCGTGCGCGCAAGGGCATTCAGGCGTGGGGCGGACACCCGATGGCCGTTGGCGCGCATGAGCAGACGGACCTGTTGGGCGCCGATGGCGGCCTGGTTGTGGACCGCATGCTGGGTGACCATGAGTACGACGGACTTGTCAATCGCACGAGCCAGGTGAACGGCCTGTGCCTCGCGGCGCGCGGCAAGGCTTTTGACATGGCGATGCTGCGGCTGTCCATGGAAGTGCTGAACAACGACGCGGCGTTTGACGAAGCCGCGGGCCTGACGCAGGATGGCGACGAAGGCGGCGACAAGGCCGAGAAGAAGGACGACGACAAGAAGGACGACAAGAAGAAGAAAAAGGCCGCGCCGGAGCTGGATGGCATTCCCGACTGGTTTGTCGAGCCGCTGCTGCGCGACCTGGTGCTGCACGAAGTGGGCCACACGCTGGGCCTTCGGCACAACTTCAAGGCGAGCACGATGTACACGATCGCGGAGATCAACAGCCCCGCGCTGAAGGGTCAGAAGACCTACTCGGCGTCGGTGATGGATTACATCGGGCCCAACATGGTCGTTGAGAACGGCAAGCTGCTGGGCGATGTGGCGATGCGCGACATCGGTGTGTATGACATGTGGGCCATTGAGTATGGCTACACGAGCGGCGACACCAAGGAAGTGCTCAAGCGCGTGGGCGAGCCCGGGCTGGATTACGGCACGGACGAAGACACGGCAGGGCCTGATCCGCGGGCGCGTCGCTATGACTTCGGCAAGGATCCGCTCACGTGGAGCCAGCAGCGCATGGAGCTGGCGCGGTATCACCGCGCTCGGCTGCTGGACAAGTTCATCAAGGACGGTGAAAGCTGGAGCAAGGTGCGGCGCGGCTACACCATCACGCTGGGCATGCAGATGACCGGCGTAACGACGATGGCCAACTGGGTGGGCGGCGTGCTCGTGAATCGCGATTTCAAGGGCGATCCGGGCAATCGCAAGCCGCTGACGGTGGTGCCGGCGGCGGACCAGCGGGCTGCGCTCAAGTTCGCGATTGACAACAGCTTCTTTGATGAGTCGTACGGCTTGACGCCTGAACTGCTGGAGTACATGAGCAGCGACAAGTGGCTGGATGCTGGCGGCTTCAGCGAAGCGATGCAGGAAAACGCGTTCCCGATTCACGATCGCATCGGCGGGATGCAGGCCAGCGTGATGACCATGCTGCTGAACCCGACGACGGTGCGGCGCGTGTTCGACAACGAGTTCCGCATCGCGAGCGGCGAAGATGCGTTCACGCTGCCGGAGCTGTTTGACACGATCGGCAATGCGACGTGGAAGGAGCTCGACAAGGGGCCCAGCGGCGCGAGCGTGCGCAAGCCCTACATCAGCAGCCTGCGTCGCAACCTGCAGCGCGAGTACATCGATCGCATGATTGATCTGAGCCTGCCGGGCGGATCGTTTGGTGAAGTGGCCAAGCCGGTAAGCAACCTTGCGACCAAGGAACTGCGCCAACTGGTGGACAAGATCACCGGGATCATCGGCAAGGATGGCAAGGACAGCAGCGGCATGGACCCCTACAGCTACGCGCATCTGTCGGAAGCGAAGATCCGCATTGAGAAGGCGCTGGATGCGCAGTACATCTACAACGCGAACCAGATCGGCGGCGGCGGGTTCGGCGGTTTTATCTTTGGCAATGAGACGCCGTGAGAGAACGAGTGACGAAGTGACGGAGTGACGAAGTTACGAAGTCATGAGATAAGCAAGCCCCTGCGAGTGATCGCGGGGGCTTTTCGTTTTTGAGATCAGGCGGCTTGCGCGGGAGGTTGATCGTCTTCGACGGCAGTTGTTTCGTGTGGCGGTTGCGGCTCGTCGGTTGTTGGTTGCTTGAGGTCGCTATGGACGCGGTTTTCCATCGAGCGGTAGAGGGAGACGAGGTCGAATTCGCCGGGCTCGGCGGGATCGAAGTTGTCTTGGCTGACATCTTCGCCGTCGGTGGCGACGATGGTGATGTCGGTGTGTTCGCGCAGGTTGACTCGGACGACTTTGTTGCGCTGCTTGTTGGGGCGAGGCTCGATTTCGTGCAGAATCTCGACGACGGGGCGGCAGGGAGCGTTGACATCCCAGTTGGTGACGACAGCGTCGCGGCCGTCGCTGAGTTTGACGACGCTGCCCGGCGCGTAGGCGGGCACGACGCTCATGAGCGCTTTGAAGATGACGGGGTCGATCTTCTTGCGGGTGGCTTCGGCGAGCATGAGCTTGAGTGCGCGCACGGTGGGAAGGCTGGGAAGCAGCTTGGCGCTGCTGCCTGGCGCGTGCGCGGGGTTCTTGATGCGCGAGAACATCTCTGCAGCCGCAACGATGCGGGCGAAGACGTGGACGTCGCGTTCGGAGGCGGGACGCGTGCCGCCGCGGAGGCTGGGGCGTTCAGGGAAGCCGGTGCCGTCCCAGGCTTGGTGATGGTGCAGTGCGATGATGGCGGCGGTGGGATCGAGCACGCCTCGGACCATGTCGTATCCGAGCGCGGTGTGTGTGCGCCATTCGGGGTCGGTGGTGTCGAAGGTCGCGTTGTATTTGTCGAGCGCGGGTTGCGGGATGCGGAGCATGCCCACGTCGTGCAGAAGCGCGCCGATGCCAAGACTGGTGAGGTCTTTGGCGCGACCTGCGGGGAGCGTCTTGCGTTCGCGCACCAGGTAGAAGTCCAGGCGCATGCCCATCATGAGACTGAGGGCGGCGACATTGCCGCAGTGGCGGACGAACGGCTTGTCGGCGTGGGCGACCTGCGAGAGCCAGAGTGCGCTCTGCGGATTTTCCGCGAGGTGGCGCGTGACGCTGAGGAGGGCCTTTTTGCAGGCGTAAAAGTCGATCTCGACAGTGTTGCGGACCATGGCCTGGTCGATGACGTTGCCGACGCGCGTGGTGAGCGTTCGGTAGTTGGCCATGAGCTGCGGATCGACGAAGCGAACGAGGTGTTCAAGGCCCGGGTAGCGAATCCAGACTTCGTGCACGCCCAGTTGCTGCAAGTGCGGAATGGAGTATGCGTCGAGGGCGGCTCCTTCGCGCAGCAGCACGATGTCGGCGTTGCCCGGATGGTGAATCGCCATCGCGACTTCCATTCCCGGGCGAGCGTGTTGGAGGAGCAGGCGAAGCACGTTGATGTGTTATCGACGCGCGGCGCGAGCGATTGCAACGCGAGATTGAGGGTTGTGGCGCAGAAGCCCGCCGGGGCAGGGTGTGGGCAAACGCGGTAAATTCGCACGCGTGTTTTAGGACGACTGGGCACCGCGCTTGGATTACTGCACGCTGCCCACGAGAGCCGCGTTGGTGGGGAAGCGCTTGAGGGCGGCGAGCAGTTGCTCCACTTGCTGAGGCGGGTGCATTTGCAGCAGGCGGCGGCGCAAGGCGGTCATGGTCTTCACTTCGGCGTCGCTCATGAGCAGGTGCTCTTTACGCGTGCCGCTTTCGGCGAGGTTGATGGCGGGGAACATACGGCGCTCGGCGATCTTGCGATCGAGGATGAGCTCCATGTTGCCGCTGCCTTTGAACTCTTCGAAGATGACTTGGTCGGCCTGGCTGCCGGTATCGACGAGGCAACTGGCGATGATGGTGAGGCTGCCGGCCTCTTCGGTGTTGCGAGCGCTGCCGAAGAGGGCGCGAGGGATTTCGAGAGCTTTGCTGTCGAGGCCGCCGCTCAGGGTGCGACCGCTGTTGCTGTGTTTGCGGCTGCTGTTGAAGGCGCGGCCCATGCGGGTGATGGAGTCGAGGAGGACGACGACGTGTTTGCCGGCTTCGACCATGCGCTTGCAGCGCTCGATGGTGGTGATGGCGGTGTCGATGTGCTTCTCGATGGTGTGGTCGTTGCTGGAGGCGATGACGCGGACGCGCGGCTTGCTCGCGGGCGCGGCTGGAGCGGTGTTGGGTGCGCCAGCTTCCTGCAAGGCGGTTTCGCCTCGCGCGAGCATCTCGCGTTCGGCTTGACCGATGTTGACGAAGGTGCGGCGGAAGTCGGTGACTTCTTCGGGGCGCTCGTCGATGAGCAGCACGACGATTTCGATGTCCGCGTGATTGCGGAGCAGGCCGGTTGCGATGTCTTTGAGCAGCGTCGTCTTGCCGGCTTTGGGCGGGCTGACGATGAGGGCGCGCTGGCCGCGACCGATGGGGCAGAAGAGGTCGATGAGTCGGCAGGCGGCGGGGCAGCCGGCGTACTCGAGGGTGAGGCGCGGCTGGGGATCGATGCTGGTCAGGTCTTCGAAGCGCTTGGCGCCTTGCGGGAGCGAGAGGGGATTGCCGTCAACGTCGACAGTTGCGGTGCCGAGGCGATTGCCTTGTTGGGGTTGGTTGCCGCCGCCACCACCACTGCCCCCACCGTTGTTGTTGTTGCGGGGTGGGTTGGCGATGGCTGCGCCGCCGCCGCGGTTGTTGGGACCGCGATTGCCGCCGTTGCCGCCGCCTCCTCCGCCACCGCCGCGACCACGGCGTCCGCGGCGACGACCGCCGCCACCCCCACCGCCATTGCCGCCACCGCGCGACGAACCGCCGCCGCCGTAGCCGCCGTTGTTGCTTCCACCACCCCCACCATGCCAATTGTCAGCGTTCATCCATGACTCCAAACGAAACGAGAGAGCCCACTGTGTGCTGGCGGAGGCCAGCGAAGGGGGCGAGCGCGAGAATGCGGCAGTTGCGGCGAGGGCCGGTCGTGCGCGTCGCGCGAGAACCGAGAGCGAACAGAGCTACTTCTACAAACCGGTCTTTACCGAAACAAAGTGCGACCGAAACTGGACCGAAACTAGATCGAGACTGCGGATCGCTCGCGTGCGTGGGTGCCTTGCCATGGGCGGCGGCACGACGAACACGTGCGAAGGGTCAACAAACGATTCCTTGCGGAGTTATCCGCGAGCCGCGTGGCGCGAGAAACGCGGGCCGGCGCGGCGGTTTGCCTGAGCTATTTCTACCTAAGCCTTCCTACTGCGACTGGCTGACGGCTGAACTCTCGTGCGAGTCGTCGCGGTTCACCGGCGCCTCGCGTGTGATTGCCAGCTTGTGTGATGCGTCGCGGAAGCCCTTCGTGTCGGGTGCGCGGCGATCATGTGAGTTGGGGCGAGCCGGGCGGGTGCGCCTGGTTGCCCAAGATGCGGTTACGAACGTGTTGATGTCGAGAATCGCGACACGTCACGTGATGGTGTACGTGCGGACGCGCAAATCGTACCACGTTGGCGTTGCAGAGTCCTGCGGGTCGCATCACGAATTGCGAACCCTGACAGTCCTTTCGGCTACAAAGGGGGTCTGGCTGCATCAAGGGCTGTTACAATCCGATATCTCGTCGAGAAGTATTCGTCCGCAAACATTGTTTGAACGCACCGCGTGCCTGAGTCGACCTCCAAGTCCGTCACCCCACAGACACCTGTTCCGGCGTCGTCACGCGCTGAGACTGGCGGGGGAAGCGCGGACCAGGAAATTGTGCTCAAGGGGCTGCCAGTTTCGCCCGGCATTGTGATTGGGAAGGTGCTGCTGGTAGACGACGACCACATGAAGCCGATTCGGCGGAGTGTGGCGCGGGACGCGGTGGCGGCGGAGCTTGCGCGGCTGGACGGGGCGATCGCGGCGGCGATTGCGGAGATTCAGCGTGTGCATGAGCACGCGGAAACGCAGATGGGGAAAGAGACGGCGCAGATTTTCCTGGTGCATCAGATGATGCTGCGGGACAAGAGCGTGGTGGGACCCATCCGCCAGCGCATTGAGAACGACCTAGTGTGCGCGGAGTACGCCGCGTATGAGTCGCTGTCGGCGCTGGCGAATCAGTTTCGCGCGATGAAGAACAGCGCGTTTGCGACGAAGGTCAATGACATTGATGATCTGCGGCACCGGCTGCATGCGCAGCTGGCGGGAACGCAGCGAAAACGCCTGGAAACAGCAGACGAAAACACGGTTGTGGTGGCACGCGATCTGACGCCCAGCCAGACGGCGGGGTTTGATCGCAGCAAGATTCTGGGCTTCGCGACAGACCTGGGCGGGATGACCAGCCACACGGCGATCATCGCGAAGGCGCTGGAGATTCCGGCGGTTGTGGGCGTGCAGACGATGGCGCGGCATGCGGCTGATGGCATGGCGATCATCGTCGACGGCGACACGGGCGCGGTGATTCTGCACCCGAGTGCGGCAACGGTGGCGCAGTATCAGCGGATGCTCGAGCAGCGGCGGCTGTACCGGGCGAACTTGAGTGACGTCGCGGACTTGCCCAGCGTGACGCTGGATGGCGAAGCGGTGGCGGTCGTGGGGAACATCGAGCTGCCTGACGAGGTGGCCAAGGTGCTGAAGGCGGGCGGCACCGGCGTCGGGCTGTATCGCAGTGAGTACCTGTGGCTGACCCGGCAGGATGAGCCGACGGAAGAAGTCCACTTTGAGGCGTACAAACGGTGCGTGGAGTTGTGCGCGGGGCGGGATTTGACGATCCGAACTTTTGATTTGGGGGCCGACAAGCTAACACAGAGCCGGGAAGAGATTCCCGAACGAAACCCGTTCTTGGGTAATCGCAGCATTCGCTATTGCTTGCGGAACGTCCCCATGTTTAAGCGGCAACTGCGGGCGATCTTGCGGGTGAGTGCACTCGGGCCGGTCAAGATCATGTTCCCCTTGGTGAGCAGCCTGCAGGAATTGCGCCAGGCGAAGTTCATCTTGCATGACACGATGGAAGAGCTTGGGGAAGAAGGAGTTGCGTTCGACAGCAAGGTCCCGGTGGGCATCATGATCGAGGTGCCCAGTGCCGCGTTGCAGGCGGAGGCGTTCGCGCGAGAATGCGATTTCTTCTCGATCGGAACAAATGACCTCACGCAGTACACGCTGGCGGTCGACCGTATTAATGAGCGGGTGGCGCATTTGTATCAGCCGACGCACCCGGCGGTCATCAAGCTGATTCGCGATACGGCGCGGGCGGCGCGACGACATAAGACACCGGTCAGTTGCTGCGGCGAGGCGGCGGGCCAGGTGGAATATGCGATGCTGCTGATGGGGCTGGGGCTGCGTACGCTGTCGGTGAGCAGCGGGGTGATACCGCAGCTTAAGCGGTTCATTCGCAGTGTGACCGTTTCTCAATGCGAGCGCGTGGCCAGACAGGCTCTGTCGCTTGATTCCGATGTCTTGATTGCGAATTACCTTCGCGATCAAGCTCGAAAAATCGTCCCCGAAGCCTTCAGCGGTCGTGCCGCGGATTGAAGACGGGAACACAAACCAGCGATTGGGCCGTGCCCGCAAAGCACCACCGATCGACATGACTACCCCGCGGGGTTTCTCCCTTGAGGTCGCGCAGTGCGTGCACCTTGGATGTTGAGACCGCCGCGTACAACTTGGCATGTGAGTGTGCGAGCGACGTGCTTGTGCCTTGCGTGTGAGAGCGACCGGTCGCTGTGACGCAGTGCTTCATTCGTGAAGAGCGTCCTTCGCGAGGCCGGAACGGCGCGAAAACAAGCGCGCCGCGCGAGGCTCGGCGGGCGCATGTGGCGCACGCGGGCGGGTGGAGTGCATGTTGATTGAGTTGAGACGCGGACGGACCTTTCGCCAGCGAGCAATCGCGAAAGGGACCGCGGTATGGATACGAACAACGACAACTTCAACAGCTTTGACAACAGTGATGCGCCGATGGAGAGCGACTTGCCTGAGCGCGATGAGGCGCAAGAGGCCAGCGGCGACGCGGGCAGCGCGGACGACAGCAAGGGCGATGACAAGAGCGAGGGTGATGAGGGCGCGAAGAAGAAGCGCCGGCGCAGTCGGCGCGGCGGGCGCGGGCGGCGGAAGAACAAAGCGAAGGACGGCGTGGCGGATGACGCCGGCGCAGACGTGAGCGGCGACGCGGCGGCCGAAGCGCCGAGCGTTGACGAGGCCGACGAAGCTGGCGATGCAGATGACGCGGCGAGTGAGGAGCGCGAGCCGGCTCCGGCGCGCGCGGAAACGCGGCGCGTGCAGTTGCGAGATGTGGAAGTGGTTCGCGAGCAGCCTGAAGAAGAGGTTGATGAGCTCGCGGCGGACGTGGAAGCGGATAGTGAAGAAGGCGAAACGAGTGAGCCCGCGAGTGAAGATCGCGATGAGCGCAAGCCTCGTGATCGGCGATCGCGCGATCGGCGCAGCCGAGAGGATCGCGGCGAACGGCCGGAACGACGCGAGAAGAGTGAGAAGAGCGCGAACACGCCGTTTACGCAGATGCTGATCAACTATGTTCCTGGTGAAGAGTGCCGGGTGGCCATCATGGAAGATGGCAAGCTGGAAGAGCTGCATGTGGAGCGGTTCGCGAGCGCGAGCCGGGTGGGGAACATTTACGTTGGCAAGGTGATGAACGTGGAGCCTGCGATTCAGGCGGCGTTTGTTGACTTTGGTGTGGGCGAGAACGGCTTTCTGCACGTGACTGACTTGCACCCGCGGTACTTCCCGGGTGAAGATGACAGCGCGACGGAACGCGTGGGGCTGAAGACGCCTCGGCGTGAGCGGCCGCCCATTCAAACTGCGCTGCGCAAGGGTGATGAGATCATCGTGCAGGTGTTGAAGGAAGGCGTGGGGACGAAGGGCCCGACGCTGACGAGCTATCTGAGCATTCCCGGGCGCTTCTTGGTGATGATGCCCAACATGGACAAGGTGGGCGTGTCGCGCAAGGTGGAGGATGAGGAAGAACGTCGCGCGATGCGCGAGATTCTGGATCAGCTTGATCTGCCGGACGGATTCGGATTCATTCTGCGCACGGCGGGCATGAGCCGGACGAAGGCGGAACTGAAGCGCGACCTTGCGTACCTGATGCGGCTGTGGAAGGACATGGAAAAGCGGCGCGATCGCGCGAGCGGCGGCGGCGGGCCCAAGGCGCGACTGCTGTACAGCGAGAGCGATCTGCTGGTGCGTGCGCTGCGGGACATTCTGACGAATGACACGCATGAGATCATCATCGACAATGAGATGGCGCTAAAGCGCGGGGCGAAGTTCCTGAAGATCGTCGCGCCGCGCACGAGCACGAAGCTGCTGCATTACAACCAGAAGGCGCCGATGTTCCACACGTTCAGTGTGGAGAAGCAGATTTCGCTGATTCATGCGCGCGAAGTGCCCTTGCCCAGCGGCGGGCGGCTGGTGATTGATCAGACTGAAGCGCTGGTGGCGATTGACGTGAACAGCGGTCGCAGCCGGGACAGTCGTGACAGCGAGACCAACGCGTATCAGACGAACATCGAGGCGGTGGACGAGATCTGTCGGCAACTGCGTCTGCGCGACATGGGCGGGATCGTCATCAACGACTTGATCGATATGCGGAGCATTTCGCATCGCAAGGACATTGAGAATCGCTTCAAGGAGCGCATGAAGCGCGACCGGGCGAAGAGCACGGTGCTGCAGATCAGCGAGTTTGGCATTCTGCAGATGACGCGGCAGCGCATGCGTGCGAGCCACGAGAGCGTGCACTTCACGGATTGTCCGACGTGCCGCGGGCGCGGAATGCTGCAGAAGCCTGACAGCGTGGCGGGCGATGCGCTGCGCGAGCTGTCGGCGATTCTGGACTTGCAGCGCGTGGCAAAGGTGGAGATGGTCGTCGCGCCGCGCGTGGCGGGTGATCTGCTGAGCACGAAGCGGCAGTTGCTGTCGCGCATTGAGCGGACGTACGGCAAGCACGTGGATGTGCGCGTGAGTGAGAGCGTGCCGGTGGATCGCATCGCGTTTTACGCGTATGACGAGAGCGGCAGCGATATCGATCTGTCGAATCTGCCCATGCCTCGCAAGCCGCGTGAGTTGCCCGAGTGGGTTGATCCGGATGCGGGGACGGAAGCGGACTGGGCACCGGACCTGGATGCGGAAGCTGAAGAGGCGCGGCGTGCGGAGGCGGAAGAAGCCGCGACGCATGATGATGCGGACGTGCACCCGATTGAGATTGAACTGCCTGACGATGAAGTTGACGCGGAGATTGCGGCGTCGGGCGGTCGGCGTGGACGCGCGGGCGAGTTTGAAGATCGTGACTCGCGCGGCGAGCGTGGCGACCGAGGAGATCGCGGTGATCGGCGCGGTCGGCGTCGGCGTGGTCGCGGGCGTGATGATCGGCGCGATGATGGACGGCCGCGGGATGGCGCGCGGGCGAATGAGCCGCGTCGCGATGATCGGCGTGAGCCGCCTCGGCGCGACGAAGTGCGGCGTGATGAACCTCGGCGCGATGAGCCGCGTCGTGATGATCGACGGAACGATCGGCGTGAGCAACCGCGTGGTGATTCGCGCGACGGCATGCGCGGCGAGGGACGTCCGCAGGGACGGTCACGGTTTAATGATGATGCGGAGTGTGGCGAGCCGCGTGATGGGCAGCCGGGCGGTGAAGGTGGCGGCG
>DATGWV010000335.1:0-1794 GCA_035299305.1 Phycisphaerales bacterium
CCGCCGTATCAGCGTGTGATTGTCCGCACGGTCACCCGCAACGTTCGCAGTTTGAGTTTGAAGTCACAACCCGCAAGCGAATCTTCGCGAGCGGCAGATGAATGAAGGATGGAAGCCATGACTGGCGCTGAAGTTCGAGCGATGAAGGATGAAGAGTTGAAGCTGACGGTCGCGAAGCTGCGCTCGCAACTCTTTGAGATGCGCACCAAGCGCGTGACCGAGACGGTCAACGACACCGCCCAGTTCGGCAAGGTGCGCAAGGACATCGCCCGCCTGCTCACCGAGCAGACCGCGCGCTCCAAGAAGGCTGTCGCCAAGTAATTCGTGTTGAGCATCGCACAGAAAGAAGACTGAGGACTGAATATGCCCACCAAGCCCGCCAGCACGAAGAAGCCCGCCGCTGCCAAGACCGCCGCGAAGGCCGCTCCCGCCGAAATCAACGGCACCAAGATCGGTGTCGTCGAGAGCGACAAGCGCGCCCAGACGCGCACGGTGGTGGTGAACTACCAGAGCAAGCACCCCAAGTACGGCAAGTACATCGCGCAGCGCACCGTGCTGCAGATTCACGACGAGAAGAATGAAGCCCGCAACGGCGACATCGTCGAAGTCGCGCCTTGCCGGCCCATCAGCAAGAGCAAGACCTGGCGTCTGGTGCGCATCGTCGAGCGTCGCAGCGAACTCGCCGCGGCCCTCAAGAGCGCGAAGGAACTGGCTCAGTAAGTAACCCCCGTTCGGAATTTCACTCGATTCACCCGTCACGACGACTCGTGACGACTCGCAAGGACTTTCGTCATGCTGCAACAAGAAACACGATGCGTGGTGGCGGACAACAGTGGCGCGAAGATCGCGTACGTCATCCGCGTCTACGGCGGCACGACCGGCAGCGGCAAGTTCACGCGGCGCATCGCCGGCGTGGGCGACCGCGTCTTCGTGTCGGTCAAGCAAGCCCAGCCCGGCGCCGATGTGAAGCCCGGCGACAAGAGCAAGGCCGTCGTCGTCCGCACGACCAAGCCCACCCGTCGCGCCGACGGCAGCTACGTCAAGTTCGACAGCAACGCCGTGGTGCTCATCCAGGATGACGGCAACCCCAAGGGCACGCGCATCTTCGGGCCCGTCGCCCGCGAACTGCGCGACCGCAACTACATGAAGATCGTCTCCCTCGCCAGCGAAGTGGTGTAAGAGAGAAGCGAGCACGCGAACATTGGAGTGGGGGACGACCCCCGGCTCAGAAAGAAGAAGGAAGCAATCAATGCCACGCCACGTACGCAAAGGCGATCAAGTGATGGTGACCAGCGGCGACCACAAGGGCGCCATCGGCGAAGTCATGCTCGTCGACACCAAGCACGACCGCGTGATCATCAAGGGTGTGAACCTGGTGACCAAGCACGTCAAGCCCACGCGCCTCAACCCCCAGGGCTCGATCATCACCAAGGAAGCCCCCATGCACATCAGCAAGGTGAGCCCCGTGGTCGATGGCAAGCCCGTTCGCGTCGGCTTCCGCAGCGAGAAGGACGGCACCAAGGTCCGCGTCGCTCGCCACAAGGGCAAGGAAGTCGGCGTCCTCAACAAGCTGTTCGAGGCCGGCAAGAAGAAGTCCAAGAAGTAAATCGTTCCGCGATTCATGATCTTTCCGGCGTGACTCACGCCGAGACGAGTAAGGCAGACGACTATGGCAAGCGAGAAAGAAAACAAGCGGCCCGCATCCAAGGACTCCGGCAAGAAGTCCGGCGGTTCTGGCAAGAAGGTCGACGCGGCGGTCGTCGCTGCGGCTGAACAGCCCGCGAAGGAACCCCC
>DATGWV010000336.1:0-27266 GCA_035299305.1 Phycisphaerales bacterium
CCACGGTGATATTGCGGCGGGCGAGTTCGCGGCCCAGTTGAGCGGCGGCTTGGGGATACTCGGGGCGGCGGCCGTTGCTGGCGCCGCAAAAGACGCAGACGCGTCGAATCGGTGATTTCACGCTCTCCATTGCACAGTGTACCGCGGGCGAGTGGATGTGCGCGGGGCCGTGATCGACTGGTGAGTGAGGGGTGTTGCACAATGCACAACGAGCCGTGTGCGACGCGTGATTGAGCGTGGCACAAGGCTCGTCGTGGTTGGGGAGAGGAGAGAGAACTGCGTTAGCGATTCTGCGGGCGATCCGTGCGGTTCGTGCGATCATCGCGGTCGTTGCGGTTCCATTCGTTTTGACGCGTCGTGTCGGAACGGTCGTTCGTGTCGTTGCGCCACGTCTGATCGCGGTCCTCCCAACGCTGGCGGCGGGTCGTGTCGTTGTTGTCGTAGCGGCCTGAATACTCGCGGCGATCACGGAACGCGGCGCGCTGCCAGGACATCGGGTAGCCAGTGCCTGCGCCAGAGTCGCGAGGCATGGGACGGCCCCACGCGGGGTCGTAGCCGCGGCGGCGTTCGGGGCTGATCAAAGCCGCCGAGTAGCCGCCGCCATCGTGGCGGTTGTCGGGGCCGTAGCGATCCCAGTTGTCGTTGCGACGCGAGTTGCTGTCGTAGGAGGAGTCACTGCGGTAGGAATTGTCGCGATTGGAATCGTTGCGGTATGAGTCGCTGCGATCGATGCTGTCGCGATTCTTGTACCGGCGATCCGTGTTGTCGTACGTGGAGTTACGATCGGTCGGCTGGTAGTTGTTGGACGTGTTGCCGTACTGATTCGTGCGGTTGTCCATCTGTTGCTGCGAGTTCATCTGGCTGCTCGAGTAGCCAGTGCCGTCGTTGGGGTTGGACGGCGTGGATCCGCTTGATTGGCCGGATTGCTGATTCGTGCCGAAGGGGGAGACCTGCTGATTGCTGCCGGGCTGCTGCGTGTTGGAGTAGTTGCCCGTGGTGTTGTTCTGGGTTTGGTTGTTCCACTGGCCGGGCTGCTGGGTGGTGTTCGCAGAGTTTTGTGAGTTACGCGCGGCATCGCGTTGTTGTGCATCGGTGTAGCCTGTGCCTGCGTTGGAGTTGCTGGGCGGGTTCTGTGACGACCACGTGTTGGTTTGTTGGTTCTGCGTGGGCTGCTGGTTGTTCCACGTGTTTTGCTGTTGCTGCGTGGTGCCAGGCGTGTTCGTCTGCGACTGAGCATTGGGCTGTTGCGCGCCGGTGTAGCCCGTGCCTGCGTTGGAGTTTGTCGGCGTGGACTGCGAGGACCACGTGTTGCCCTGCTGATTCGCGTTGGGCTGTTGATTGCTCCACGTGTTTTGCTGTGACGTTGTGCCCTGAGCGTTCATGGGCGATTGGACGTTGGGCTGCTGGGCATTTGTGTAGCCTGTGCCAGCGTTGGGATTGGTGCGGCCTTGCCACGCGGGATTGGTCGTGTCGACGCGATCCATCGTCCCGCCGTATTCGGGCTGGTTGGTGCTTTGCGTGCGAGTGTCGCTGTTGTTCCAGTTGGCATCGCTGCGATAGCGATTGGATGAGCCGCTTGCGTTGCGGTTGTATGTTCCGTCGGAGTTGCGGGGGTAGCCTGTGGCATCGCGATCACCAGCGCGGTAGTTCCGCGACTGGTTTGACTCGCATGCGACGAGGCTGAAGATCGAGAGTGCCCCAACACTGCAGCGAATGAGGTGGATGGTTTTCATGCAATCAGCATGTTCTTCGGACCTTATCGCGACACTGCGCGGGGGTGAACTTTTTCTCACTGGTTTTGCACGTTGGATTTCATGATGTGGGTGCGGGGCCGATTCTGACCCAATGAAAAGAGCCGGACCTTGCGGGCCGGCTCTGGGGTGACTTGGTTTTGCTCCGAGTTACTTGAGGGTCAGCGAGAGCGGATCGCCATCCTGACCCGTTGTCATTACTTCGCGCCCGTCGAGCAGCAGACGCACGACGATGCTGCGCTGCGGCCGCTTGAGTGCGCCTTCGGTCTTTTCGATGACGACGCGAACGGTGTCGCCCTTGCGTTCGGCGATGTAGGTAGTCTTGCGATACTCCTGCTTTTCGCGATAGGCGTAGCCGTCGCCAGCGTCTTCGTAGAGTTCGCCGCGAGCCATGCCCTTGTCATCGAGATTGATGATGAGCGTGACGGGATCGAGAGGCTTCTCGCTGGTGAATTCCATCACGGGACCGGTGGGAATGATCGCGCCCGGGCGGACGTAGAGACGCGGCAGATCGTCGTTCTGACTGTCGAGGCCCTTGGTGGTGTTCTTGGGGCTCGCGTTGGTCGCGTCCCACGCGAGTTCGCGCCAGTTGCCGCTGGGCATCACGGTGACGCGGCTGCGGTCGGGCACCAGTTGCGGCACGACGAGCAGATCGCCGCCCAACAGGAAGCCGTCATCTTCGCTGCGCAGGGCGGGGTTCTTGGCGTCGGTGAAGAAGAGCGGCTGCAGCACGGGTGTGCCGTTCACGCTGGCATCTTTGAAGAGCGTGTAGATGTACGGCATGAGGCGGTAACGACGCTGGATGGCGAGGCGTGAGGTCTCTTCGACTTCGAGGCCGAACGCCCAGGGTTCCTTGTCGATGTTGCCCGTGCCTGTGTGGGCGCGACAGAAGGGAAGCAGCGTGCCGTAGCCGATCCAGCGCTCGAACATTTGCGCATCGCCGTTGGCTGCGAAGCCGCCGATGTCGGGACCGTAGAAGCTGAGGCCCGAGAGGCACATGTTGAGCGTCATGGGGACGCTGGCTTCGACGTGGTACCAGTTGGCGGTGTTGTCACCACTCCAGCCGGCGTGATAGCGCTGGCCGCCGATGTGCGTGGCGCGGCTGAGCACGAAAGGACGCTTGTCGGGGTTGGCGGCTTGGATGCCTTCGCGGGAGCCCTTGACCATCATCATGCCGTAGACGTTGTGATAGCGAGCGTGGTCGCCCTTGGCCTTGGCTTCACCCTGCGGGCTGCCCATGGGCGTGAGCAAGTTGGGGTCGCCCAGGTGGATGTTGTCCTCGGGCATCGTCTTGCTCTTGACGTTGAAGATGGCCGGCTCGTTCATGTCGTTCCACACGCCGGTGATGCCGTGAGCCATGAAGGGTGCATAGTGCGGGGCCCACCACTCGCGCACGCGGGGCTGGGTGTAGTCGGGGAAGAAGCACCAGCCGGGCCACACTTCGCCTTCGTACACGCTGCCGTCGGCACGCTTGACGTAGACGTCCTGCACCTTGCCGCTGTCGCGCACGGCGCGGAAGACGTCGCGCTGGGTTTCGCGAGCGCGGCGGATTTCAGCCGGCTCTTTGGCGCGCACTTCGGCGGGCGGCTCGTTGGGGCTGGGCTCTTCGCGGCTCTTGATGCCTGGATTGATCATCCACACGTTGTGGAAGCCGTCGGCGAGCAGGTCGGCGTTGAGCTTGGTGGGATTGGGGAAGTGGACCGGATCGAAGGTGAAGCAGCGGAAGCTCTCGTAGTAGTCGATGTCGTACCAGATCACGTCGGCGGGGATGTCGCGATCGCGGAAGTTCTTGGCGATCTCGCGGACGCGTGCTTCGGGGAAGTAGCTGTAGCGGCACTGGTGGTAGCCCAGCGTCCACAGCGCGGGCAGCGGCGGCAGGCCCGTGAGTTTGGTCATCGCCTGCACGACTTCCATCGGACTCGCGCGCTCGATGACGATCACGGGGAACGCGGGGCCGTCCGCCGTGAAGCGAATTTCGTCGCTGGCAGTCGCGGCGGTGTCGATCGTGACGCGATAGGTCGTGTCGGCGAGGACACCGAAGGCGGTGCCGTCGGGACGCACGGCAAGGACCCACGGGTGGCTCTTATAGAGGCTCTCGGCTTCGTCCTGGTAGCCATAGGCGTCGGTGTTCCATGCGACGACCTTGCGGCCGTTCCGCAGGAGCGGGCCCGCAACTTCGCCCGTGCCGTACAAGCTTGTGCCAGCGGTGATCTTCACCATCGCGCTGTGCTTGCCTTCAACCATGGAGAAGACGGGCTGCACGGTCACGGAGTTGTCGAGCGCTTTGCCCGGGCCGTTTTCTTTTTCGAGCGCGTAACTGGGAAGCGCGTTTTCGCGGGCTTGCTGACTGGCGAAGTAACGCGCGATGCGGTCGCCGATGAGTTCGCCAACGAGTGAGCTTGAAGCGGCTTGCTGCGGCGCGGCCTCGGGCAGCGGCATGTCGCCGCGAGCGTGACCGGCGAGGAGCGCGAGCAGAGCGACGCACGAGAACGAGACAGTTCGAGTCATGAAAACACTTCTCCCGAAAAACGCCCGCGAAGGGGCGAGGCGACAAAGCGAGATTCGGACGTTCAATATAGCGGCAACGCGGCTATCTGACCGGGTGCGAACACACGGCACAATACTGGACGCACAGCGGCGGATTTCGTTCGCGGAACGGGCACACCAAGGAGTCATTGGGGACCATTTGTAAGGGTGTTCCGCATACACGCCGATCAATCTGTGAATTGCACAATTTCCAACGTGTTTTCATTGCACGGTGCGCAAATTTCGGGATACTAGACGATCCGCGTTCGTACGGCACATTCGTGCGCGTAGGAAGCGTGCGCGACAGCGTGCTTAGCCCAGCGTTCGCTGGCTTCATTCGAGAGGTTCCCGAAGATGATGCATCAGGTTGCCGGTCGTCGTCAGTCGCTCGTCCACACGGGTCTGTTGGTTCTCGCCGCGGGCGGTGCGTTTGCGCTGCCTCACGCTGCGCAGGCGCAGGAAGACCCCGCGCCGATGTTGCAGTGGTTTGAATGTCGCTTTGCCGACATGGAACGGCGCATGCCCGACTACTTCATGGCGGGCTGGGGCAGCGTGTGGCTGCCTCCGGTGAGCAAGGGGTATATCTCGCCGCGCGATGCGAATCAGAATTCGTTCAGCGCTGGTTATGACCCCTTCGACCGGTTCGACCTGGGCTCGCCCGGTCGGCAGACGGCTTACGGGACCGAGGCGTACTTCGACTCGGTGATCACCGAGTTCCATCGGGCCAACGCGCTGGTGTACATCGACATGGTGCTGAACCACAACGCGGGTCGCCAGACGAGCCTGCTCTTTCAGCAGGATGGCGGATACCCGGGCTTCTGGATGGGGCCGATCTCAGGGCCGAGCGGCAAGCAGCCGACGGACAACTGGGGCGACTTCTTCGGCGGCAACGCGAGTGGCTACCTGCAGAGCGAGAATCCGAGCAACTCCAATTACTGTCTGCACAATGGCGACCTGGTCGCGTTGATTGACATCAATCACGCGAGCGTGAACAACTACATCCGCCAGCCGATTGACAGCACGAATCCGCTGAACATTCCTGCCGGCAACTTTTTCAACCGGCCTGATGCGAACAACCGGCGGTTCTATCGCGACACCGCGCTGCCTCAGGACAACTTCTTCAACACGGGCACGCAGCAGACCAACGGCAGCCCGTGGGCGGGCGCGCTGACGAGCGGCATCTTCGCGTCGTGCAATGTGCCGGCACGCAGCGAGCCGGCGCAGACGCAGTTCTGGGGTCGGTTCAACACGACTGACCCGATGCAGGGTGACCCGGTGCCGGAGAACGCCACGGGCTACCTCATTCGCTGGACGCAGTGGATGCTGGACGTGAAGAAGGTTGACGGCTTCCGCATCGATGCGATCAAGCACATGCCGAGCTGGTTCTACGACACGTTCTATGACGGCGTGGTGTACAACCGTCGGCAGACGCCCGATGGTCGCTGGGTGATTCCGTACAGCTTTGGCGAAAGCGTCGAAGGCAATGACTTCACGTTTGATCGCTACATCCGCATGCCCAACGGGCGTGCGAGCGGGCGCAATCCGGCGGGCGATGCGTTCGGCAATCGCGATGCGCTGGACCTCAACGGCGCGGGCCGGCTGCGTGATCTCATCGGCGGCGGCGGGCTGGGCAGTTGGAGCAGCAACAACATCCTCAACGCGCACATCGACGCGACGGATGACGGCTTCAACAACGGCACGATCGGCGTCAATCACATCTTCAGCCATGACAACGGCAGCAACGGCAACGGCGGCAGCGCTCCAGGTGTGCCGACTGCTAAGCAGCAAGGCTGGTATGCACATGCGTACCTCGCTCTGCGGCCCGGCGTCAAGAAGTTCTATCACAACGCGCGCGGCGTGAATCGCAGCGGCGGCTTCTGGCCGCGCCACGGGCTGCTGCCGGTGTTTGGCGTCGAGCCCAACATCACGCAGTCGCGTCCGAGCGGGCTGCCCATCAGTGCGAGCAACAACGTCATTACGACGCTGGTGCAACTGAACAACATGACCGGACGTGGCGAGATGGTGCCGCGCTGGCAGGACGATGACACCTTTGTGTTTGAACGTCGCACGAACGCCGGACCGGGGCAGATTTCGGGCAACGTGCTTGTCGGCACCAACGACCGCTATGACGCGGGCTTTGACCAGCGCACGGTTTCGACGAACTTCCCGGCGGGCACGCGGCTGATTGAGTACAGCGGCAACGCGACCAACGCCACGGTTGACCCCAACAACGACATCTTCGATGTCATCACGGTCGGCCCGGGCGGCAGCGTGACGCTGCGGATTCCTCGCAACCTGGCCCCCACCACCAACACGGAGCACAATCGCGGATTCGTCGTGTACGCACCCGCGCTGCCCGGCGGCACGCTGGAGATTCTCAACGCCAACGGCAGCACGCCCAGCGCGATTCCGGTGGATGACATCACGGTGCCGAGCTGGCGCCGGCGTGCGAACGCGCTGCCCATCATCACGGGCAATCAGTTCCGCATCAAGCTGACGACGGTGAATGGCGACAGCGGCGCGGGCAACAACGCGACGGCTGACGACAACGCGGTCTTCCGCATCAATCAGGGCTACCAGGATTTCAACGGCAGCGGCAGTTGGGACATTCCGTTCAGCAACGCCGTGGTGCCGGGCTACGAGAACTTCGTGACGCTGCGCCAGCCGCTTGCAGACACGGCCAACACCAACGGGCTGTATGAGCAGGTGATCGACACAACGCAACTGCCCGAGGGGTACAACTACATCAGCGTCGTTGCGTTCCGCAAGCGCATCGGCTGGGAAGGGCCGCTGTTCCGCGAGTTCCGGCAGGCGATTTATGTTGATCGCAGCGGGCCGCAGTTCACGTTCACGAATCCGTCGCCTCTGGCGGAAAACACGACGACGTTCCGCTTTGCGATCAAGAGTCAGGATCGCCAGACGACGCGCGTGCACATGATCATGAACCCCGCGAGCCTGAGCAATCCGCTGAGCCTCGCGACGGCGACGAACCTGTGCACGCAGGATGACCGCTTTGACTGGTCGCGCACGTTGGGCGGCTTGCAGAACGGCGAGAACACGCTGCTCGTCATCGCGTTTGAAGACAGCGGCAACGCGACATGGCAGACGTACACGATTCAGGTCGGCAACCCCGCACCGACGTGTGATAGCATCGACTTCAACCGCAACGGTGTCTTCCCTGAAGACCAGGATGTGGTTGATTTCTTCAACGTGCTCGCTGGTGCGCCGTGCCCGTACCCCGATCCGTGTGACATCGATATCAACAATGACGGCGTTTTCCCGTCTGACGACGATGTCGTGAAGTATTTTGATTTGCTCGCGGGCGGAAGCTGCTGAGACTTGATTTGTGCCTGATTTGAATCAAAGCGGACAAGTCCAGATAGGCTTGTCCGCTTTTCATTTGTCGGTTTGGGGCTTGCGGCTGGTCCGGGTATCCGTTATATTGCGGGCTCGTGGGTATGGGACAGGGTCGCCGCACAGTTCTTGTGACGGCATGGCGTTTCGCGAAAGGAAGCAGCGATGAAGTTCTCGAGTTGTGCCGTTCCCACGATCGCTCTGTGTTTGTTTGCGGGCAGCGCGTTGGCTCAGGCCGACGTGACGCTGGCGGACCCCAATGACGTGAGCAACTACGGGCTGGTGGGCAACATTCGCGGGTATGCATGGGGCAGCCGCACGTGCAATCGCGGCAATCAGGTGTTGCTGTGGCAGAACAACGGCACGCCGGGCCTCGCGATGAACATGCATCGCCTTCACAACGGCCGCTTTCAGCAAGTCGGCTGGTCGTTTGTCAAGCTGGCATGCTGCGCGGCGAGCACGTCGTTCGCGGCCTGCGGCACCTGCCAAGGCGGCGGCGGCGGGCTGGGCATCGGGTGTCTGGACACGTATTCGTCGGGTTGGAACGGCGGACAGAGCCGACTGGGCCCGCGTTCAGCGATGAATGCGTCGACCGGCGCGTTCCAGCCGCACAATCCGCCGGCGGGCACGACGAATGCGATTTTCCGTCGTCTGCAGGTGCTGGACAGCGACCTCAATACGACGGCGAGCGGTCAGTTTTCAGGCGCGCGATACTTCAGCGAAGGCGTGTACGTCGCGAGCGATGAGAACATGGCGGGTCGCATGAACAACGCGACCTACCGCCCTCTCGACATGACGAACGTGACCAACCGCACGTTCGCTATGGCAGGTACGGCGGTCATGGGCACGCCCGCGATTCAGGCGTGGCGCGATCACGGGCTGGGCCTCAACGTGCCCGATACATCGGTCACGATCAGTCAGGTGGATGTGCCCGGCGCGAGCGGGCCTGAAGGCCGCTTCTGGTATGGCTACAAGGTGCGCAATCTGGGCAACGGCACGTGGCTGTATGACTACGCGATTTTCAATCTCAACAGCGATCGCAGCGGCGGGAGCTTTGAGATTCCGATTCCGTGCGGCGTGACGGTGCAGAACGCCGGGTTCAGCTCGCCTTGGTATCACTCGGGCGAGGTGTACAACAGCAACGCATGGACGGTGACGATCAGCAACACGAGCATCAAGTGGCAGACGGATCAGACGTTCGCGCAGAACGCGAACGCCAACGCGCTGCGCTGGGGCAGCACCTTCAGCTTCTGGTTCGAAGCCAAGTCGCCGCCGTCGACCAACATGAGCGGCGTGCTGGGGCTGTTCAAGCCGGCGGCGGGGCAAGTGAACAATGTCGAACTGATCATCGCGGCGCCCGCAGTGCCGCCCGCGGCGTGCGACAGCATTGACTTCAACCGCAACGGCGTCTTCCCGGAGGATCAGGACGTGGCCGATCTGTTCAGCGTGCTTGCCGGCGGGCCCTGCCCGTACGCCGGCACGTGTGACATCGACTTCAACAACAACTGTGTCTTCCCTGAAGATGCGGACGTGGTTGCGTTCTTCGACGTGCTTGCTGGCGCGTCGTGCCAGTGAGTTGAGATGTGTGTGAATATGGCAGCGCGGTTGCGAAGGCAGCCGCGTTGTTTTTTTCCAAGCGATTTGCGCGTCAGCGAAGCAATCCGCCTCGGCGGAGTGTGTTGATGAGCAGTTTGTCGATGGGCGTGTCGGTGGGGACGAGAAAATGAGCGATCCCTCGGCGGGAACACTCGTCCCGCAGGCGTTGCTGGTGACGTGAGAGTGCAGCCTTGTACATCGCGATGGATGCAGGACTGACCGTCACTTCAACACCTCGCGCGGTTTCGACATCAGTCAGACGTAGGTCCCCCACTAATCCTGCAGCGGCTTCGCGAGCGGGGTCGAGTTCGCCGGGCGTGAGCGTCTGAATGGCAAGCGTGTCGAACGTGCCCGCAGCTGAGCCGGTGATGTAGCTGAGGCCTTGGTGGAACTCACCGGGGATGAGAAAGTCGCTGATGAGCACGACGACACCACGGCCTGCAGCGGACTTGCCCAAGAGCCGCATTGCGGAAAGGAAATCATCGGCGGGCACGCGCGTGGGTGCGGCGGCGGTGCGGCGCGATGACGCGGCGAGCGTGTCGGTGACGAAGTTACCCAAGCGGCGCACGTTGGTGCGACCACGCAGTGGCGCGAGTTGGCGAATGTGGTTGGGTTCGTCATCAGCGGGCAGGCCGAAGGTCGCGAGACTGACGCGATTTTGGTTGACGAGGCCGATGTAGCCCAAGGCGGCGGCCAGTCGTGCGGCGTAGATGAGCTTGCTGGGATTGCCCACGTCCATGGACGGGCTGGCATCGAGGATGATGTGCAGCGCGAGGTCTTCCTCCTCGCGAAAGAGCTTGATGAAGAGCTTGTCAAGTCGGCCCAGGATGTTCCAATCGATGTGGCGGAGGTCGTCGCCCGGCACGTACTGGCGAAAGTCGTCAAACTCGACGCTACGGCCACGACGTTTGCTGCGACGCTCGCCCGGCAGTTTGCCCGCGAGCATCTTGCGGCTGAGGATGTCGAGGCGATCAAGCTGCGCGATGAGCTGCGGGCCCAGCAGTTCATCGAGCGATTTGGGCTTGGTGTCGGAGAGGCCGGCGAGCATGGGGGATAGTAACGGAGTGAAGCAGTGCCCGCGTGCGAGGTGAGAGCGTGAGAACCTTTCAGTGATCGTCGTGAATCATCGACGTGGTTTGGGCGGGAAGGTGTTCGATGACGCCCGACGCGGTGCGCACACGGATTTCGCTGGTGGGCTCGATGCCTTCGACCACGCCCGTGACACGACGACGATCGTGCTCAAAGGTTTGTGTGGTGCCGATGAGTACGTCAGCGGCGTGCCAGACGCGGGTGAGTTCTTCGATGGATTGGGCAACAACGCGAGTGACTTGTGTGATCAGTTCGCGAGCGGCGGGAAAGATCGATTCGTCGCGCGAGCCAAGCAGTGCGAGCGACGTGGCACGAGGTGCGAGGTTGGTGGGCCAGTCGGCGGGTTGATGCAGGACGTTGAGACCGATGCCGAGGAAGAAGAGATCGTCGCGCCTCTCGACGAGCACGCCCGCAAGTTTGCGGCGGTAGTCGCTGCGCAGCACGACGTCGTTGGGCCAGCGCATGCCGAGGGGCACGCTGACACGCGACTGGGCTGCGGCAAGTGCAGCGAGGCCAGCACGCAACGCGACTTCCCCGACGGGACATGCGGGCGAGAGAACGAAAGTTGCGGCGATGCCTTTGCCTGGCGCGTGGCGCCAATCGCGCCCCAGTCGGCCGCGACCGGCGTGCTGAGTGAGTGCCATGACCATGAGGCCCGCGCGATTGCCGCATCGCTCGCGGGCTTCGTCTTGCGTGCTGGATGCTTCCGAAAGCAACTCCACGCGGTCGATGATCGCGCCGGCGGGCCATGTGGCCGCGGCGAGGATTGCGGCTTCCTGCAGCAGCAGCCGCTCGCGGGCGAGATCGACTGACGCGCTCATGCGAAGTCCAGTCCGACATCAAGCTGTACCGCGCTGTGCGTAAGTGCGCCGACGCTGATGCGATCGATGCCACTCGCGGCGATGGAGGCGATGGTGTCGAGGTTCACGCCGCCGCTGGCTTCAAGTTCCAGATGCTTGGCGGCTGCGTCGCGGATGCCGACGGCTTCGCGCAGTTGCGCTGGTGACATGTTGTCGAGCAGGACGATGTCGATCACGCCGGCCGGCAGCGAACACAGTGCGCGAAGCTGGTCGAGCGAGTCGACTTCGACTTGCACGAAACTCATCGCGCGGCCAGCGAGGGATCTTGCTCGCTCGACGGACTTGGCGATGGACGCGGGCAACTCCGCAACGCTGACACCCGCGAGGTGATTGTCCTTCACGAGCATGGCATCGAAGAGGCCGATGCGGTGGCAGTAGCCGCCGCCGCAGCGGACGGCGTATTTCTCAAGCACGCGGAGGCCCGGTGTGGTTTTGCGAGTGTCGTAGAGCTTGGCTCGCGTCGCGCCGGCACGCTTCATCGCTTCGACATAGGTTGCGGTGAGCGTGGCGACACCACTGAGGCGGCCTATGAGATTGAGCATGGTGCGCTCGAGGCGGAGCACCTCGATCGCGTTGCCTTCGAGCGTGACCAGAGTCTGGCCCGGCTGCACACGCTCGCCATCAGTTGCGTGCATGGTCCAGCGCACATCGCCGCAAAAGAGGTCAATAAGGTCAGGGAGTGCAGCAAGACCGGCGACGACGCCAGCTTTGCGGGTTCGTAGTGCGGCAGAAACGCTGGCTTCAATATCTATACAGGCATCGCTGGTGATATCGCCCGGGTACGGCGCGTCGAGACCTTCTTCGGGACCACCGTCGATTTCGCTGCCCATGTCTTCGGCCCATGCGAGCTCAAAAAGACGTTGTACAAGGCCGTGGCGATTGAGTCGTTGATACAGGTCGGGCAGGGATAGCCCGTTGATGTTCACATAGGACATGACAAAAGATAGCTCGGCCTGTCACGAGACAAGTGCGACCGCAAACTCCGCAAACGCAAGTGATTTCCGCTGGCCCCAACACATCGCCAGAAGCGCACTAATATGCGTTCGCGACCGCCTTGCAGGCGGCGCGAGCAGGAGTTTCACATGTCACTACTCGCCGGGAAGACTGGCCTCATCGTCGGGATCGCCAACGAACGCAGCTACGCATGGTACATCGCGCAGTCGCTCATGCAGCACGGCGCGACGTGCGCGTTCACGCATCTGCCGGGTGATCGCAATGCGCATCGCACGAGCCGAGCGATCAAGGAACTGGGCGTGGAGAATCCGTGGCTCAAGCCGATGGACGCGAGCAAGGATGAAGAGATTGGCGCGACCTTCGAGCAATACGGGCGCGACTTTGGCAAGCTGGACTTTCTGATTCACTCCATCGCGTTCGCGGATCGTGACCTGCTGCAGCCGGGCAAGTTCATCACGACGGGCCGGCAGCAGTATCTCAGCGCGATTGACATTTCGTCGTACACGCTGCTGGCGATGGCGCGCGCGGCGCATCCGCTGATGGCCAAGAGCGGCGGCGGGAGCATTCTCGCGATGAGCTACTACGGCGCGGAGAAGGTCGTCAGCGGGTACAACGTGATGGGCGTGGCGAAGGCGGCGCTGGAATGCACGGGGCGATACCTTGCGAACGAACTGGGCCAAGACAAGATTCGCGTGAACATCATCTCGGGCGGATATCTGCGCACGCTGGCCAGCAGCGCCGTGGGCGGCACGAGCAAGATGGAAGAGGAAGTGCCCAAGCGGGCTCCTCTGCGCCGCAACGTTGAAGGCGAGGACGTCGGCAAGACGGCGGCGTTCCTCGTGAGCGACATGAGCAGCGGGATGACGGGCGAGGTGCTGTACGTTGACTGCGGCGTGAATATTCTCGGCGCGTAAGCGAGCGGCCAAGTGGCGTTTTTCGGCGTGGAAACCGTTTTCGGGCCCACGCCGATTTTCATTTTCAAGCACGCGAGCGTGACGTGCCGAAAGCACCCACATGGCGGGGATCATTTCCAGTATCGCGCAGGCTTTGGCGGGGGCGCAGGGCGTGGCACGCGCGAACGCGTCGCCGGTCGCGCGGCGGCAGGACACCAAGCAGACTCGGCCAGCGCGCGGCACAGACGAGGTGATCGTGGGTGCTGAATCGCTGGAAGCGGCGGACGCGGTGCGGAGCCTGTCGAGCAACGATCAGGAAGACGCTCGCGAGGATCACCAGAAGCACGAGTCGGGCGAGTACAGCTTGCACGGGGCGGTGAAGCCGGTGCGCAAGCCGCAACTTGACATCAACGGCTGAGCGTTACGCGGCCTTCTTGCGTGCCTTCGTTTGCGGCTCGATGCGGCCAGCGATGGGTGACTTGCGGGCCTTCTTCAGCTTGGTCTTGGCGGCGGTTTTCGCCACGGGCTTGCTCGCGACCGACGAACGGACAGACGCGGTTGACTTCGCGGTGCGTGCGACCTTGCCCGCCTGCGCGACTTTGGTGCTGCCGGATTGTCCGGAGCTTGGCTTCTTGCCGGGCTTGGACTTTTTGTTCTGGCCGACAAGCCGCAGCTTGGGGCCCTTGGTCGGGCGAAGGCCTTTCACGATTTCGAGCATGTGGAATGCTTCGAGCACGACGGCGCGATGCTGATCGAAGCCGACGAGCGAGCCAGCGTGATCGACTTCGTCGAGAATGTCGTCGCGGAAGTAGGGCAACTGCTCTTTGGGCACACGTGCACCAACGAGAACGACGCCCGCCGCGGCGCGACCGATGGCGAGCGGGCAGCCAGGCTCGGTGTAAAGCTCGCTGAGCACGAACTGCACCTGATCGCTCGCAGCGACCAGTTCGCGATGCTGCAAAGTCGTCGCGGCTTGCTCCAACAGTTCGAGGCCCGCTTCGTCGTCGCTATCGGCGAGACGGACAGCGGCGACGCGGAGCTGCGTCTCGACTTCGTCGGGGAGAATGGCGAGAGCGAGTTCGGCGCAGGCGCGACGAAGCAGCGCGTCTTGTTCATCGGCCATACAGGCCCACGCGGCGAGGACGCGTGCGGCGACCTTGGCCGTGCCGGTCTGACGCGCGGCGTCGTCCAGAAGCGCAAGCTGATCGGCGAGCGGACGCATGATGAGCGCGAGCGGATCGGTGTTGCTCGTCAGGCGGGTTTCGCTGAACATGGCCCACGAGAGCGTGCGGCCATCAATGCGATCCCGCGTGGTGATGCGCGCGGGGTGTCGTGATGTGACGCACGCGACGTCGATCAGGAGTCGCATGATGCCCAGCAGCGGCTGATAGCCGACTTCGCCGGTTGTCAGCGTGACGCGCGAGCAGTCAAGACGCGTGGGGAAGACACTAGCGAAGTTGAGGGGGCGCTCGTAGGCCCAGTCAAACCATGCAGCGTCCTTGCCCGAGTTCTCGCGCATGGTGATTTGCATGTCGGCGTGACGCGAGCAGGTGACAGTCGCGTCATGCACGGTCGGCATCGTGTCGCCTCGCGAGAGGACGAACCACTGCGGCCACATGACGCCCGAAGTACGCACGAGATTGACGGACCAGTCGCCCGCATCGAGCAGCGCGATGTGCGGCGGACGCGAAGGCCAGCCGAAGTTGGCGAGCGTGTCATTGAGCCATTCATCTTCAGTCCGTCCATTGGTCGCGATGCCTGCTTCGAGCCCGATGTGGCGCAGCGAGCGAATGGCATGGAGGCCGGCGCGCATGGCGAGACCCGCCGCGCTGAAGGCGGCACTGGTCAGGGCACTCGAGGGCCACGCGCGGCCACTGGGGCAAGCGAGCGAGTGAGTCAGTTCCCGGACTTTTTCGCGCAGATGAAGGCGTTCCATGCGGTGCATGGCATCGACGCGCGGGCGCAGACGCATGACATGAGTTTGCGCGGGCGGACGAGTTTCATATCCGCTGCGACCGGCTGTGCCACATTTGCGGCGTGGGTTGCGAGGCGGGCCCATGCGGAATCTGTTTGGGACGTGAAACCTTGGTGGTCAGTCGCCCAACAAGCAAGTGCGTGAGCGCACGGCGACACGCATTCGCGGAGACATTGCATGCCTGACAACGTTGAAACCTGGCAGTTGATCGTGGGCCTGATCTCTGGCGTAGGCATTGCCGCGGCGGCGGGTTTTCGCGTGTTCTTGCCGCTGCTGGCGATGGCGCTGGCGGCGCGGTTTGGCGGTCTGCAGCTTTCGGGCGGCTTTGAGTGGGTCACGAGCAACGGGGCGATTATCGCTCTTGCGACGGCGACGGTGCTGGAGATCGGCGCGTTCTACGTGCCTTGGATTGACAACGCACTTGATCACGTCGCCGCGCCCGCATCGGTGTTGGCGGGCACGCTTGCGGTCGCGAGTCAGGCGGGCACCAATGAGCCGTGGCTCAATTGGGTGCTGGGGCTCGTGGCAGGCGGCGGCACGGCGGGCATGATTCAGCTGGGCACGATGGCAGTGCGCGGTTTGTCGCTGGTTGCGACTGGCGGGCTGGCGAACCCGATTGTCGCGACGGCGGAGAATGCACTGGCGATTGTGCTCTCACTGCTCGCGATTCTCGTGCCGATTCTCGCGATTCTTGCGGTTGGCGTGGTGGTGTTCCTCATCGTGAGGAAGCTGCGGCAGCGGCGCGAGGCGCGATTGGCGCTGGCCGCGGCGTGAGCTTCCTGAGAGAGTGACTGCACGCGAGCGCTAGAGCCAGTTGAGTTTCTTGAGTTCTTCGACAGGCTCGTCGAATGAGCAACTGCCGAAGCTGAGAGCGAATGTCTCGCGGGCTTTGGCGACTGCTCCGGTCTCAACCAGATACTGCTTCCAACCCAGCACTTGTTCAGAGACCCGGAAGTTCGCCGGGTCTTCTTCCTTGAGGATCAGCGCCGTGGTGCGCGGATCGATCTTGCCGAAGCGAACGAGGCATGCGGCAACGAACAGATTGACGAAACCGTGCATGGTGTGGCACGCGCTGTCTTGCTCGTAGGTCAGGCGGAAGGAACCCCGCACCGGATGGTGCAGGCCCGCAGTGGCTTTGAAAGGAACTTCGCTGGCGACGCAGGCGTGGAGGAATGCAACGACTTCGTCGGAGGTTGGGAACGCGTTGCCGACGACGCCGCCGGTGCGAATTTTGGCACCGGCCGGGCTGCCTGAGAGTGAAGCGATGAAGCCGCGGCAATCCTGCGTGATGGGGAACTCGAAGAAAGGGAAAAGGTCCTCGATCATCTGATCCATGATGCGATCGACCATCGCGGGGTCGGTCACTTTGATCTCGCACATGTCGATCGTGGCAAGTCCTTCGCCTTCACGACTGTGCTTGGCGTTGAAGGCTTCGATGGCATCGAGAGACTGCGTGATGTCGCCGTCTGCGGCGGGCTCCAGCAGCACGCTGAGCTGCCAAGGCTGGCCTGCGTCGGCCATTTCGCGATAGCCGCTTGTTGCAAACGAGCCGGGCATGAGCGGGCTGGCTGCCTTCTCAAACTCAGCGATGCGCGAAAGCGGCACGACGAAGCGCCCGAGCATCCATTCATGCTCGCCAAGTTTGCAGCGGTTGTAGGCCTCGACGGCGGGTGCCATATCGAGCTTTGCGGGCGGAAACAGGCCCGCGTAATCGATCAAATCGGCGAGAAGCGTTCGCATGCTAGCTGCTGGCATGTGCCATGGTAGCGGAACTTTGGCTATGGCTACTGCCGCAGGGCTTCTTCACTCATTCGGATGATGCCGGCGAAATTGCCTTTGGCTTGCTTGAGTTCATCGAGTGCGGCTCGCAGCGTTGCGTCGGCGCCGGTGTCGCCTCGCTTCAGCTTGGCGATGGCGATGTTGGCACGTGTCGCGATCTTCTGCGGTGCGTCGGTCGCGAGGTTCTCATCCTGCCACTTCATCGTTGTCTCGAAGGCTTTGATCGCTTCGTCATAGCGTGCGAGTTCGCGATATGCCTGGCCCAGGCTCGTCCACGCGGCGGCGTTGCCCGGATGCTTGGCACCGAACGCGGCTTGGTAGTGCTGAGCGGCGAGTTCGAGATGCTCGATGGCGGTTGCTGCCTGGCCGTCGCGCACCAGCGCGAGGCCGAGGCTGGCTCGCGATGCGAGGACGAGCGGGTGTGTGGGACGCAGCAGCTTGGCGCGAATCTCGACAGCGCGGGTGAATGACGTGATGGCGTCGGGGTACTTCTGCTGACGCAGGAAAACATCACCCATGTTGTGATACGAATACGCGGCGGGAAGCTGGTCGTCGGGATAGACCTTGCTCTTGACTGCGAGCGCCTCACGGTGCGTCGCGAGGGCGGCATCGAAGTCGCCCAGCGCTTTGTGCACGGCGCCGATGTCGTTGAGGAGCGAAGCTTCGAGCGGCGTGGACACACCCGCGTTGCGAACGCGTTCGCGGGCAAGCACATCCTGCATGGCTGCCAACGCTGGTGCGTTCTCGCCCTTGAAAAAAAGCAACTGCGCGCTGTCGGCGTCAGCTTCCAAGCGAGATTCGCTGGTTGCGGGTTGATCGCCAAAGTACCGCTGTGCGGCGTCGAGCAGCGGCTGGGCCTCGTCGGTCATGCCGAGGGCGAGCATGGATCGGCCGATCGCCTGCTGAGTCGCGGCACGCGTCGCTTCGTCTGAGATGGGATGCTCTTCCATCGCATCCCGCGCGGCGGAGAGGGCTTCGCCCAGCGTGGTTTCCGGGCCACTGTTGCCGATATCGGCAGCAGTAATGGTGTCGATGAGAAAGTGCTTGGTCTCACGAAGCTGTGCGTTTGCGACAGAGAGCGCATCGCGCTGCACGCGAATCTGCTCACGCTGGCGATACAGCGTCACCGTCGCGACACTCAGGATCGCGATGATGGCGGCTGTTGCGATGACTCCTACGGCGTGGCGGCGGACAAACTTGCTGATGCGGTAGCCCAGCGTGTCGCGGCGCGCCTGCACGGGCAAGCCGTCGAGATAGCGTTGCACGTCAGCCGCGAGCTGCTCCGCGCTGACGTAACGGCGCTGCGGCTCTTTGCGGAGCGCCATCATGATGATGTTGTCGATGTCGCCTCGCAACTGGCCGCGCAGACGCGTGCTGGAGACGCCGCGCGTGCGGACGGCATCGAGAGGCAGAGGACGGTCGGTGTTCGCTGCGGAACTGCCGCCAGACTGCGAGGGAGTTGCGCTGCGGATGCGCGTGGCCTTGATGGTGACGGCTTCGCTGGGAACAGGCGGGACCTGAAGGCACACGAGACGTTTCACTTCTTCGGTCGTGCGCGGGCCGAAGTAGTACGGTCGCGCGCCGGTGAGCAACTCGTAGAGGACAACGCCCAGCGAGTAGACATCGCTCGACGTCGTGATCGCGGCGCCCTCGACCTGCTCGGGGCTGGCGTATTCGGGCGTCAATCGGCGGTCGGTCTCCGCCGTGACGTTGCGAACGTCGGCTTTGAGCCATTTTGCAATGCCGAAGTCGAGCAGTTTGACCTGACCCGATGACGTCACGAGGACGTTGCTGGGTTTGATGTCGCGATGAATGACCAGCGCCTGGTGCGCGGCATGCACTGCGTGGCAGACCTGCATGAAGAGCTTCAGTCGCTCACGCACGCTGAGGCGATGCTCGTCGCAGTATGCGTCGATAGGCTTGCCTTCGACGTACTCCATCGCGAAGTACGGGCGGCCATCACTCGTTGCGCCCGCGTCGATGAGACGCGCGATGGCGGGATTGTCGAGGCTTGCGAGCGTCTGCTTCTCGTCGGCGAAGCGCCGCAGCACTTCCTCACTATCAAGCCCGCGCTTGACGACCTTGATTGCGACCACCTGCGCGAACTGATTGTCGCTGCGCTGCGCTTTGTAGACGGTGCCCATGCCGCCACTGGCGATGCGGGCGGTGATGGTGAACTGCCCGACGCGCTGGCCCAGCAGGCTGTCGTTCGCGTCGCTCTCACGCGTCAGTTCTTCAACGCCTTTGCCCAGTGCCGGCGCATCGAGGAACGCCCCAACTTTGCCTGCGGCGGAGACGAGCGAGCGAACCTCGGACTCGAGGGCTTTGTCGCCCGCGCACAATCGCACGATTGCATCTTCGCGGTCGCCAGCGGCCATGCCGGCGACGTCGAAGTAAATCGCTTCGGCACGGCGAAAGAGCGACGCGCCCGTGCCTGTGCGCGGGGACTGCTGTGGAGATGGATCGGGTGCGTCGCTCATGATGCGTTTGCCAACTCGCGGTGAAGCCAGACGCGCGCGAACTGCCAGTCGCGCGCCACGGTGCTGGGAGAGACGCCCAGTGCGAGCGCGGTTTGTTCGACGGTGAGTCCTGCGAAGAATCGCAGTTCGACGACTCGGGCTTTTTGCTCATCAAGAGCGGTCAGCCGAGCGAGCGCAGCGTCGAGACCAACAAAGTCGAACGACGCAGCGTCTTGCGTGACGACAAGGGCTTCGTCGAGCGTGACGGCTGCTGCGCCGCCGCCTCGTTTGAGGCGGTTACGCTCGCGCGCGTGATCAGTCAGAATGCGGCGGATCGCGCGGGCTGCGGCACCGAAGAAGTGCGCGCGATTCTCCCACGGCGTTTGATTGGGGCCGACGAGCCGCATGTAGGCTTCGTGGACGAGCGCGGTTGCCTGCATCGTCTTAGCTTTGCTTTCGTCGCGCATGAAGCGTTCGGCGAGATCGCGCAGCTCGTCGTAAACGATGGGGAAGAGCTCGTCAGTTGCCTGGCGATCGCCCTCTTGCGCACGCGCCAGCAACATCGTCACTTCAGGCTTGGGCGAGCTGGGGTTGGACTGACTGGACGACACCGGCGGCACCTCCGTACGCGTGACCATACCCAACATGCGACAAACACGCACGCGGACTGTCACATCGTTGGCGAATTGTGCGATGGTTGTGAAATCACGAGTTTTTCAGCCCGGTAACGAGCAACGGCTCGCCACGCTTCGATGATGAACGTGACGGCGAGGGCGGCCAAGGCGATGGCGACGACAGCGTTAATGACGCTGGGATTGAGGTCAGAGCCGATGCGGAACTTGCCGGCAAGCATGTCGCGGACGCCCATCCATATCTGCAAGGTCAAAGCGACGGCGGTGATGACGAAGACGATGACGCACGGGACGAAGGTGTACCAGCAGCGTTTGCCTTGACGAATGAGCCAGACGCTGACGCCCAGCAGCGTGAGCGAGGCGAGCAATTGGTTGCTCGTGCCGAACAGCGTCCAATACGCGCGATACGCGTTGGGGTCCGCGAGAGCGAGAGCGGCGAGCGGGATGCTGACGGTTGCGAGAGCCGCCGCCCACTTGGCAAGCGACTGACTCATGCCCAGCAGTTCGCACAGCAGGTAGCGACCCAGGCGCGTTGAGACGTCGAGCGTGTCGAAGACGAATGTGGAGAATGCCATCGCGCCGAAGGTCGCCGCGAAGACGAATGCTTCTTTGCCGAGAAAGACGCTGAGGAAACTCGCGAGGCCGTCACCATAGATGCGAGCGGGTGGCACACCTTTCGCGTCGGCTGGCGAGAGCATCATGATGGTGGCGAGGGCAATGATGGCAACGAAGCCCTCGAGCAGCATCGCGCCGAAGGCGACGGGGGTGCAGTGACTCTCTTTCGCGACTTGACGACTGGTCGTGCCACCGCAGATGAGACCGTGGAAGCCGCTACACGCACCGCATGCGATGGTGACAAAGAGGAACGGAAAGACGAGTGTGGTAAGCGGAGGTGCACCGGCTTCGCCCGTAAGAATGGGCAGCGGATGAAGTAGATTGGCGACGCCTTCGCCCCACATGGGCTGCTTGACTTGGAACTCGCCGAAGAGAATGCCAGCGACGCCGACAGCGATGGCGACATAGAGCACGAATCCGCCTAGAAAGCCTCGCGGCTGCTGCAGCAGCCACATGGGCAGCATGCTGGCGATCAGGCAATAGCCCAGAATCACAGCGACCCACGTGGACGCGCCGAAGCTGAGCACGTTGTCGAACTTGGTGCCTGCCCACACGCACGCGAATGTGGCGGGCACGAAGATGAGCATGACGAGCCAGACAGGCGGCTTGAGATATCGCTGCACCACACCCAACGTGAGCGCGAGCAGCATGTACAGCGTACTGCTCATCGCGACTGCGCCGCCTTTGTTGAACGTGGTCGCAAGGCCCGCGAACTCTTCGTTCTTCCCTATAAAGGAATCGGCGGTGATCTGCGTAAACGCGATGATGACATAGAGCAGCGCGAGCCAGATGAACCAGAGCAGAGCGAGGCCCGCACGCTTGCCGAGATTCTGCTTTGCGATCTCCGCAATGCTGTGCGCACCGTGGCGCACGCTTGCAACCAGAGCTGAAAAATCGTGTACCGCGCCGATGAAGATGACGCCAAGCAAAATCCAAAGCACGCACGGCCCCCAGCCGAAGATCGCGCAGGCGATGATGGGCCCGGCGATCGGCCCGGCGGCAGCGATAGCAGAAAAGTGCTGGCTGAGCAGGTAGAACGGCTTTTCGGGCACGAAGTCGACGCCGTCGTTCTTCGCGACTGCCGGCGTGGTTCGCGCGTCGTCGAGGTTGTACTGGCGGGCGATGAACCGTCCGTACGTGAAGTAGCCGACGATCAGGATCGCGAGAACACCCAGCGCCAGCAACGTCAGACTCATATACGAGGTGTACCACAAACAGCGTGCAGCGTCAAGTGCGGACCAGGATGCGTCATGAAAAACGCTCGACTTTCGTCGAGCGTTGGAGGTTTAGCAAAGCGAGTTGCGGCAATCAGGAGCAGGGACCGCCTGCGAGCACGCTGAAGAAATCGACAACATCTTGATCTTCGGGGAAGACGCCGTTGTTGTTGAAGTCAATATCGCTGCATGTGCCCGTGTCGCACGCTCCGCCCGCGAGGACCGTGAAGAAGTCGATCACGTCCTGATCTTCCGGAAAGACTCCGTTGCCGTTGAAGTCGATGGAATCGCAGCCCCGTTGCTTGAGTTCAGCGACGAAGTTGGCAACGCCCGTCACGGGGTCGGGCCCGAACGAGAAGAGGCTCCACGCGTTGCCGTCAAAGAACGCGGCGTTGTTGGTGTAAAAGCCCAGCGACTGACCCAGCGTGCTGGAGCAGGTGAAGCCGAACTGGCCATCACTGTCATAGTTGCTCACACCGATGGCCCAGCCGAAGTTCTGGAATCCGCCGCGCGTGCGCACGCCCGAGATCGGGACGACGACTTCGATGGTCGAGAGGCCGCCAGTCTCAGTGGAGTTGGGCAGAACGACATCTTCGATCGTCGTTTGATAGAGCTGATCGCCCGAACCAAAGACGAGGCGGCTGGGATCGCCATCGTGGAAGCTGAACGTGATGTCAGTGCTGCCGATGCGCGTGCTGTTGAAGACAGCGAGCGTCAAGCGAATCTCGCACAGGTCCACGGGCTGATCGCTGCCCGAGCCGAACCAGCCGCTGTCGCCGTAACGCACGTTGGCGGGCGTGGAACTGGAGAACGGCACGAAGAAGCCGTTGTTGATGGTGTTGAAGAAGACCGTGGGGCCACACGCAAAGGACGAACCCGCGGCGGCACAAACGCACAGAGCTGCAAACAGACGCATACCAAACCTCCCTTTTCTTTTCCCACTCGGGATATTCCCACCACGACGCACACGTTAAGGGTATGCGGCGTGATCGCGGAATTGACCAGTTTGGCCGTGCGCAAACAACGCGTTTGCTCCGCTAACCTCGGCAATGCAAGTCCAAGTTCGTGTGCCACCAAAGAAGTCTGTCGCACTGGAAACCACGCTGCTGCTGCATGGCGTGCCGGCGAGTTCATCACTCGCGCTGGCTCATGACCTTGCCGCGGATGTGCAAATTGCTGGTGCCGAGCCCGCGCTGATTGGCGTGGTGCAGGGCAACGCGATTGCGGGAATGACCGATGCCGAACTGCAGACGCTCCTTCACGCGACGAAAGTGGCGAAAGCCAACACATCGAATCTCGGCGTGCTGCTGGCACGCAAGTCGCATGCCGCGACAACGGTGAGCACGACGATGGAAATCGCGGCCGCTGCCGGGATTCGCGTCTTTGCAACTGGCGGGCTGGGAGGTGTGCACCAAGGCTGGGCGCAGCATCTGGACGTGAGTGCCGACCTCATGGCGTTCACCCGCTTTCCAGTTGCGGTGGTGACAAGCGGCTGCAAGAGCATTCTGGATGTCGTCGCGACGCGAGAACTGCTGGAGACGCTGGGTGTGCCGGTTGTGGGTTGGAGAACTGATCGCTTCCCTGCTTTCTACACGCGTGAGAGTGCGGCGGGCGTCGATGCACGGTTTGATGACATGGCCGATCTCGCGCGGTTTGTCGCGATGGAACTCGCTCGCACGGGCCGCGGCGTTGTCGTGGCCAATCCGATTCCGCATGCCGACGAAATCAGCCAATCACAGTTCAGCACGTGGCTCGCAGAGGCGCAGCGCGCGGCTGCACTCGCCGGCGCGACTGGTCGCGACGCGACACCTGCGGTGTTGGGGCAACTGCACACGCTCTCAAACGGAGCGACGCTCAAAGCCAACATCGCCTTGGTGCGGAACAACGCACGAGTCGCGGGGCAGCTCGCAGCGGCGATGCAACTCGCGGAATCGTGACGTTCGCGTCGGCATTCCCGGACTTTCCCCCAACCGACCGTAAGAAACAGCACGACAACTCGCGTGTTTGCGTGCATTCGCTCTGGTGTTGCGGGCGGTCGTCCGATACCATAATGCTCTGGCTGGCCTTTATTGCGGAGATCTGTTGCATGTCTGTTTGCTTGCCCCATCGCTCGCTCGCTGTTGCCATGCTGCTCGCTTGCGCGGGAGTTGCTGTCGCGCAAGACTCGGTCTCTCGCAATGCGAATGGCGGCAGTGGATTGCCTGGCGATGCTCTGAGCCCGTGGGCGACGGGCGTGGGCCAACGCGCAACCTACGTCGTCGATCTTCGATCTTTTCAGACCTCAGGCCGAACAACGTTCGGCATCGCACCGCTCATCAAGAGCCCGCGCGTCAACGCCACACGCTTCAACATGGTGAACGGCCCCACAGCCATCAGCGGATCGCTGCAGACGGGCATCAACATTCCGGCCGGGCCGTACTCATTCTGGTCGCAAGCGGGCGGCGGCCTCAGCGTGCTGGAGAATGACGCGGCCCTCAACTCGCCGATCTCGCCGACGGGAACCGGCACGGGGTTCGGCCTCGCGGTGCTTGATTTTGATGAGCAGCCAATTGCGCAAAACTTGATTTTCACAAATGTCATTCACACGTCGCGCGTCGCGTTCGATCCTGCGCAGCCGGATCGCCTGTACGTGAATCGCGTCATCGCCGCGGTGAACGGCGCACAGGCGCAACCGGATCGCTCGCAGTTTGGCCTTGGCGCGGTCGACTTGCAGGGCAACGTCATCTTCCGCGCAGACTCGTTCAATGCAACCGGTCCGACGACCAGCCTGATCCAAGGCGACAACTACTTCCGCATCGTGCACGGGGCACGCAGCAGCACGTCGATCAATCTCATCGACAACGCCGGCGGCAGCAACGGTGCAGCAACGACCTGGCTGCTGCAGCGCAGCCCGCTGCTCCACAGCGTGCCCAACTTGGTGGGCGAACGCACGGTTGGCGCGACGTTCAACGGCGCGCTCGCCCTTGAGTCAACGTTCGGCACAGTGAGCGGGTCAACCGCGTCGCACCGGCCCAGCACGATCGACCATCGCGGCGGCGCGGCGACGAGTGTGCTTCCCATTTGGAGCGGCACGACGGGCTCCGGTGCGATCGTGACGCGGAGCACAACGGGCGGTGGCAAGGCGGACACCCTGAGTGTCTTCGGCTTTGACAATGTGCTGAATGTGCTCACTGCGCGTTCACTCACGCTGCCTGCGAGTATCAGCGACGCGTGTGATGGGTTCAATTGGCCGCTCGCGGGCGGCGATTTCCGGCAGTACGACAGTCAGCAGGTTTTCCGTGGCGGCGCGAGCGCTGCCGCCGTCGGACGCGATCTTGCCGGCAACGGCCTTGTCGCGGCGACGCTGTACAACGGTTCGCAACTGGGCAGCAACAACCCGCTCAACGCAATCGCAGTCGCGCGGTTCAACCCTACAAACGCCGCCGCACCGCAGTGGACGCTCGCGGCATGGGTCGCGACCACGGGGAGTGACGGCAAGGACCTGATCGGCGACAACGGCGCGGATGGCGCGCCGAACACCAACGATGCGGGCGAGAACGACGGCGTTGTCAACAACCTCGATGCACCGATCGGCCGGCTTGCGAGTCTGAGTGAAGCTGGCACTGGCCTCGTCGGTCCCAGCATCTCGGCTCCGGCCTTCGACGCGGCGGGCAATGTCTATTTCATTGCGTCAGTCGCGCTCAAGAAGCGGCCTGGTGTGGTGGTCATCGATGATTACCAAACCGCGCTGGTTCGCGGCGTGCTGAATCCTGCGACGCTGTGCTACACGCTCGAAGTGGTCGTGGCGACGGGCGACACATTCATCGGTCGCAACAGCAATCGTCCTTATCGCATCAGCTACCTCGGTCTTGCCGACGGCGATTCGATTGCGAGTTCCGCCGTGTGGTCCACGAGTGTCGTGAATCAGCCGTGGAACAACATCGCGAACGCGGCGCTTCCGCAGAACGCGCCCCAGCATGTTGGCGGCATCGCGCTGTCGGCTCGTGTGATTTACGACGTTGATCAGAACGGCCAGTTCCTCGATCCGACCGCCGTCAGCGGCAACCAAAACAGCGTCGACGAGGCGTACAACGTCGCGTTGTACATCGGCAACATCACGCTGCCCGCGGGATGCGACACGATCGACTTCAACAACAACAGTGTCTTCCCTGAAGATCAGGATGTCATCGACTTCTTCAACGTGCTGGCAGGCAGTGACTGCCCGGCTTGCAATGACATCGACTTCAACAACAACGGCGTATTCCCTGAAGATCAGGATGTCATCGACTTCTTCAACGTGCTTGCGGGCGGCGAATGTTCGCCTTGAGCACCGCGTAACGGCCCGACTTCGCGACCGTACCACCACGCATGAAAACGCCTTCACGCCGGGCTGGCATTGCGTTGCTCGTGGGAATCGCGTGCGGTTTTGCCGCACTTCTCGCAGTCGCCGCGTTCACCCACAAGCTGGATAAGACAGATATTGCGGTGTCAGGTGCGCTGTTTACAACCATGATCGCCAGCTTCGTGCCTCTTGTGACGCAGCGCAAGTGCACACGCAGCTGCACCCGAAGTTAAGTCTGCGAGCTCGATGACTTTCGTCGCAGCAGCATCGCTTTCACTCACATCAGCGAATCCATGCGCTCATGGCGGCATCTGAGTGCTGTCTGGCAACGCGCACTATGGACCCTGATGCAGCACAATCTCGCCCGCCGCTTCCGCCCCCTGGCGGCATTGTGCACAGCTATCAGAAGTACGACCCCAAGAACTTTCCATCGCCCACCGCCGAGCCGCCTGATCTTGCCTCCGCTGCAATGAATCAGATGCTGATGTTCGGCGACATGCGTGAGCTGACCGAGGAAGAGCTCGCCCGCGCCGTGCGACTGGACCCGAGCATGTTTCCGCGGCTTGGACCCAGCCTCGATGCGTTGCGTGCGATGCTTGAGGAACGCAAGCGGAAGATTCTCGCCACATACGAGACTGATGCCGCGACACAAGAAGCGCAGCGAGCGTTTGTTCGCGAAGCGAATGGCACCACGCCTCCCGGCAACATGCGAAAGGCCTTTGATAAGGCCGTGCGCGAGGAGCAGATCGGCGATCTCGAAGATCTGTACTACAAGCAGAAGGACGATCAAAGCGAGTTTTCGCAGCAGTTGGTGCAGCTCATCAACACGCTGGGCGCCAAGTATGAGATCGACGAACTCGCGAGCAAGTACGCGTTCACCGGACGCGAAGCGATGACCGTCGAGCAAGCCCTCGAGATCAAGCATGAGCTTGAAACAATCGACAAGCTGCTGGAGCAGTTGCAGCAGGCGAAGGACAACGCACAACTCGCGATCATCGACATGGAGTCGATGCAGGAACTCGCGGAGAACGCGGGCATCGATCAGGAACAGATCAATGAACTGAACGAGATTCAGCGGCAGATCGAGGATTACCTCCGCAACGAGGCCGCTCGGCAAGGTCTTGATCGCACGAGCCAGGGCTTTCGACTTTCGCCCAAGGCCTTGCGCATCTTTCAGCGACATCTGCTGACTGAGATTTTCAGCGACCTCCAAGCCGCACGAACTGGTCGGCACAGCGGCGCGATCAC
>DATGWV010000337.1:0-4601 GCA_035299305.1 Phycisphaerales bacterium
GACGTCACGCTTGTGTTCGAGAAGGGTCGTCCCGTCGCGCTCAATGGCAAGCGAATGGAAGCTTGGCAGATCATCACGGAACTCAACGACGTCGCTGGCCGGCATGGCGTCGGCCGCGTTGATCTTGTCGAGAATCGGCGCGTCGGCATGAAGAGCCGCGGCCTCTACGAAACGCCGGGCGGCACGACGATCGTCGAAGGCCTGCGCGGACTGGAAGAACTCGTGCTGGATCGCGAGACGCTTCACTACCGTGAGCACCAAGGTCTCACGTTCGCGGAGCTTGTTTACGACGGCCGCTGGTTTACGCCGCTGCGCGAAAGCCTGTGGGCGTGCGCTGCCAAGATGAGCGAACGCATCACGGGCGAAGTCGTCGTGCGTCTGTTCAAAGGCCACGCGACCGCCGTGCAGCGCAAGAGCCCGTTCAGCCTTTACGCCGAGAAAATGGTCAGCTTTGAAGGCGAAGAGATCTACAGCCAGAAGGACGCGGGTGGCTTCATCAAGCTGCTCAGCTTGCCTGAGCGCATTCGCGCCTTGAAGGAACGCGGCGGCGCGAAGTAAACGCAGCCAATCGACACTCGCCGAGAACATAAGCCCCCGTCATGCTCTCACGCTTGCTTGGTCAGCAAGATTCGTGCGAACATGACGGGGGCTTTTCTTGGTTCACGTCGCTTGATTACGCCATGCGAACCCACTTCAGCAGCGTCGGGAAGTTGGGCGGCTTGCCATACATCAGCACACCCACGCGGAAGATCTTTGCGCTCATCCATACGAGCACGCACACCGTGGCGATACCGATGACGATGCTGGAACCGATTTGCCAGAACGGAATTTTCTCCGGTCCGCTGATGCGCAGCACCATGACAAACGGATTGATAAGCGGCACAAAACTGCACACCTGCGCGAACGAGCCGTTGGGATTGCGCATGATGGGCAGCCACAGCAGCATCGGGATCATGAGCACAAGATTGATCGGTGTCATGAGGGCTTGCGCTTCGGCAAGTTCCGTCACCGCCGCGCCGATTGCTGCCATGAGACTCGCGACGATGAAGTACGCGATGACGAAGTAGATCAGCAGATACAAGAGGTTCTGCCACGCGATGAGGTCGAGCATCGTTGCCGCGATCAGCGCCAACAGGCCTGCACCCGCGTACAGGAGCAGGATCATCAGCCCCACTGCTCCCTTGCCGATGATCTTCCCGATCATCAATTCAAGCGGACTCGCAGCACTCAGCAGCACCTCCATGACGCGGCTGCCCTTTTCCTCAATCGTGCTGGTGAGCAGATACTGCCCCGCGACGAACACGCTCATCCACAAGAGGAACATGAACCCGCCGGGGACGAGTATTGCAGCCGCTTCATTTTGCTTGCGTGCCCCGTCTGCCGTCACGATCTGTTGATTGGCTTCGGGTCGCTTGATGAGGCCGCGCACCGCCGCGACATCGAACTTGTTTGCTGCAAGTCGCGCATCGACGATCGCGCGATTCGCCTGATCACGGATGTCCGCGGATACTTCGGGGTCCATGCGGGGCGCAAGAAACAAGTCGTAGCTCGAGAAGTTCGCCGATGGATCATCACTCGGGTTTGCTTGCGAAGCGTCAGTGCTCGCGGGCAACGCGACAGCATCCTTTGGAATCACAACGAGGACGAGCCGCTGCTCGCGCAACTTGTTGGTCTCGGCCTCGTCCGGCTTGCCGTCGGCGTTGAGCGGAATCCGCGCCCGTGAATCTGCCTTGCGAAGCTGGTCCTTGATCGCGTTGATGTCTGTGTCGGGAGGCAGCGTCACAACTTGCAATTCCGGAATCGCTCCCATCGCCTGCTGCATCTGCGCTTTCGCCACGGGATTGTCCATCGCGGCAGCGAGCGGGTCCGGCGTTTCGCTTGCCTTGGCATCGCCCGGCGCAGCGGGCGACTTTGTTGGGTCGGGCAGCGTCATACCCGTGCGTTTCGTGACCTCCGCACTCGCCTCACGGAACTTCTCTTCACGCCGCTGCTGCATCTTCTCACGACTGAACGCGTCTTCCAGTCGCGGCGCAACAAGTCCTGATTGATCGACGATCGCGATCGTGCCGACGACCGGCGGCGGCTTCTGATTCATCAGCTTGGGCAACACCGCAACCACGACCGCCATGATGACCGGCGGAATGAGCAGCCCCAGCACAAATCCTTTGGTCGCGACGACGGCAAGGAACTCACGAAGGGCAATGGTGAAGATTTTTCGCATGGCTGTTCTCCTCGCGATCAGTCGCCGCTGGTATCGCTGCGCGAGCCGCGCGCGAGGGCTTCAAGTTCAGCCAGTTCTTCGGGGCTCTTGGCACTGCCCTTGACAATGTCAATAAAAACGTCCTCAAGCGTCGGTCGCACGACTTCCACTCGCGTTGCCGGCACGCTCGCTGCGATGCGAGCGAGCAGCCCACTCGCCGGCTCGTTGCCCGTCGCAAACACTTCGAAGCCTGCACCGATCCGTCGAACCTCGCGCACGCCGCTGACGGCGGAGACAAGCGTGCGTTCGTCAATCTCGCTCGCAGGTTCAACAAACACCGCGCGAGGATCAAACTGATTGCGAATCCGCGCGGGCGTGTCGTCGAGCACTTTCTTGCCCTGGTGAATCATCACGATGCGATCGCATAGCGCCTCGGCCTGGCTCATCTGGTGCGTGCTGAAGATGATGGTCGTGCCTTGCTTGTGCAGATCATGCACGAGCGTGCGAAGCAGTCGTGAGTTGACGGGATCGAGCCCGCTGAATGGCTCATCGAGAATGACCAGCTTGGGTTCGTGAATCACACTCGCGATGAACTGCACCTTCTGCTGCATCCCCTTGCTGAGCTCTTCGCACCTCTTCTTGTAGGTGTCAGCGAGAGCCACACGCTCCAGCCAGCCGCGCACGCGGGTCTGCACTTGCGACTCGGGCACGCTCTTCAGTCGCGCGATGTATGTGAGAAACGCGCCGACCTTCATTTTCTTGTACACGCCGCGTTCTTCAGGCAGATATCCGATCAGATCTTTGCTTTCAATCGCCGACGCCTTGCCCAGCACGCTGATGGCGCCAGAGTCGGGAAAGATGATCGACATGATCATGCGGATCGTCGTCGTCTTCCCCGCGCCATTGGGGCCGATGAGCCCGATGAGCGAGCCCTCTTCAATCGACATGTCGAGCCGATCGACGGCGAGCTTTGGGCCGAACGTTTTTGTGAGATTGCTCAGTTGAATCGCAGGCATAAAGAGTCATTTCTCGGGCGAGATCGCGTTCTGATTCGGCCATGATCGCCGAGCGTTTCCCGCGATCAGCTTTCGTACACCTCTATCGGCAAACCGTCCGGATCAGCAAAAAACGTGTAACGTTTCGCTGTCAGTTCGTCCACACGCACCGGCTCGCACGCCACGCCATGTGCCGCCAGCCCGGCAAGCGTTCCATCAAAGTCAAGAGTCCGCAGTGCCAGGTGCCGCAGCCCGGCAGCTTCTGGCCGCGTCAGTCGCGCGGGCGGCGAAGGAAAACTGAACAACTCGATCTCGACGCCATCAGGCAGTGTGAGGTTGAGTTTCCACGAGTCGCGCTCCGCGCGGTACGTCTCGCTGACGACAGCAAACCCCAGAACGTTGACGTAAAAGCGACGCGACACCGTGTAGTCGCTCGCGATGATGGCGATGTGATGCACGCCGCTGAACATGGCGAATGGTTGGCGGGGCATCGGGCGGGCGATGCCTGCCATCGCCGTTTTCGCAAGCTCTTGTACGATCCCAAGACCATCGCGATTCGTAGCATTCTTGGGCGAAAGTGGCATGTTGCAAGGCACGGGGCTGGAAGTAAACGAGGCGCCGAATATGGGATTGCTCTTTTCGCATGGACCAAAGCACGCGGAGGCGGGCGACCGTAACGCTCAGACCGGACGGGCCATCTCGCAACGCGTCGCGTCTGTGCCCGTGTTGCTCGTCGCGCTGGAGTACCAAGACATCGTCGGTGCGACCGAAGGCGACGCCGATGCGCAGGTCTTCCGATTGCTGCGCGAACTCAGCGAGTTGCCGCACACACACGTTGCCATCATCTCTCGGCGAAGCACCGCCGACTTGCAGCGACTCTTTGAGCACTGCCCGCGTGTGCTCATCGCGGGCGACCACGGCAACGGGTTTGAACTTTCTTCCGACGCGTCGATCCCCCACCATCAACAGGAAGAACGCCAGCAGGTTTTCCACCAACTCCTCGCTATCGCACGGGACGTGCCGGGTGTCCACGTCGAGCTCAAACCACGCGGCGTGCTCGTGGAGTATCGCGGCGCGCCCGAAGCCGCTGTGACAAAGACACTCGGACTGGTCGGCACGGTCGTGCGATCCGTACGGCACCTGAGCGTGAAGTTGGGGACGATGGTTGTCGAGTTCGGCGTGGAGCGCACCAACAAGGCCGCCGCCCTCAGCGCGATTCGCCATCGCGTCGGTGCAAACGCGGTGCTGTTCATGGGCTCGCATGAGACCGATGAAGAAGCGTTCCGCTCGCTCTTGCCGATCGACGCCGGCGTGCGTGTCGGCCGTGGCAGCACGAGCGCCACACACACGATCGCAGATCGCGCCGCCGTCGGCCCGCTACTTGAGCGCGTTCTTGCGGATCGTCG
>DATGWV010000338.1:0-18357 GCA_035299305.1 Phycisphaerales bacterium
GTGGGGCCCCAGCAAAGACATGATTCTGGCATCGGCCCGCCGACTGAACCCCGCCGACACGCTGGCGTTTTATCAGGCCGCGGTCGAAGCCGACCTGCGCACCAAAAGTGGCCTGGGCGAAGCCGACCGCAACATGGAAATGCTTGCGGTGAAGCTGTGTGCGTTGCTGCGGTGACGTTCACCCGGCGCATACCAGCCACCAAATGAAAAAAGACCTCGCCCTCGCGCGGCCTTTCGTTCGGTCCTTTGTTGCAGAGGTACGTGCGTACTTCTCGCGTTGACTCAACCCGGGGGCAGCGGCTTGGCGCGGCCGTAGATGCTCGCGGCGCGGTTGGGCGCGGGCGCGTTGCCGGCTTGGGCACCGGGCACCGTGCGCTCCGCCGTGCCGATCGTGCGATCGGGGCTGATAGGGGCACTGGGCTGCCGAGCCGGAGGCGGCGTGGGCGGCGTCGTGCGCTGTTGGCGCAGTGAATCAATGTTGCGGTCGAGCTTGCCCAGGATGTTGCGGACTTGTTGGAATGATTTTTCTGACGGACCCATAACGCACCTCCGAGAAGGGACAGGGTGAAGATCGGCGGCTGATCCTCCAGAATTGGATACGCATGCGATTTCTGCGCAGTTCAACTTCGCAGGGTGCGGGTTGTAGGGACTGGGAAACAAAAAGCAAGCCCCGCCGCAACTGAGTGCACCCTTCTGACGCTCGTCCGCGCGCAAGTCTCGCTTGCGTCGCAGCGTGCATCACTGTGTAACCCATGTGGTGAACATGTGGATTCCTTGCACGCGCTAACCTGCCCCATGGCACAAGTCGTGCTCCACGATGTTCGCAAGACCTATCCCGCCACCAAAGGCGGGCCCGCGACCGGCGTTCCCGCCGTCAAAGGCGTCTCTCTCACCATCGCCGACGGCGAGTTTGTCGTGCTGGTCGGGCCTTCGGGATGCGGCAAGAGCACCGTCTTGCGCATGATCGCCGGGCTGGAAGACATCACCGCCGGCACCATCTCCATTGGCGACCGCGTGGTGAATGACGTCGCCCCTAAAGACCGCGATGTGGCCATGGTCTTTCAGAACTACGCCCTGTACCCGCACATGACCGTGCGCGAGAACATGGGCTTTGCGCTCAAGATGAAAGGCGTCGCGCGCGACACCATCGCGAGCAAAGTCACCGCCGCCGCCAAGACGCTGGGGATCGAGGAACTGCTTGACCGCAAGCCCGGCGCGCTGTCGGGCGGCCAGCGGCAGCGCGTCGCGGTGGGCCGGGCCATCGTGCGCGAGCCCAAGGTGTTTCTGTTTGACGAGCCGCTGAGCAACCTCGACGCGAAGCTGCGCGTGACCACCCGCGCGGAACTCAAGGCACTGCACCAGCGCCTCAAGACCACGACGATCTATGTGACGCACGACCAGGAAGAAGCGATGACGCTGGGGCACCGCGTCGTTGTGATGAACGCAGGTCTCGTGCAGCAGTTTGACACGCCCCTCACCGTCTACGGCTCGCCCGCCAATCGCTTCGTGGGCTCTTTTGTGGGCACGCCGCCCATGAACTTCCTCGCGGGCAGCGTGCGCGAGCAGGGCGGCCTGGCGTTCGTCACTGCGTCGGGCGCGTCGCTGGCCGTTCCCGCGTCGCGTGCGAGCCTGCGCACCGCCGCTGGCACACAAGCCACGCTGGGCGTGCGTCCCACGATGCTGCGTTTGACCAACACGGCGACCGCCACATCACTCCCCGCCACGGTGGAAACCATCGAGCCGCTGGGCGAGCAGATGGACGTGCATCTCACGCTTGCCGACGGCCAGCGCATCACCGCGCGCGTTCCCATCGACATGTCCGTCACCCCCGCGACCGCGCTGAATGTGGATATTGACATGCAACGAGCCCACATTTTCCGTGACGACACCGCTGGTGTGCGCGTCGAATGACGCGGAACATCCACGCAGGAGCATCCATGGCCCGATCCGCGAAAAAGTCGTCACGCACAGCGGGCAAGAAAGCCGCTTCTCGCCCCGCCCCGCGAGCAGCCGCTGCACCCACAAAGCTCTCACTGGCCAAACCCAAGCCCAAACCGTCGCGGGTTGTCGCTTCCGTGTCGCATCGCATGTCGCTGACACCGACAGAAACCCGTGCGTACCGAGAACTCTTCTGGCAGAACGTCCTGCGCGAGGTGCTTGTGTCGCTCATTATGCTGCATGTGGCGCCCGCACAACAGCAGCAGAAGAACCTCCCCAAGCCACCCAACGCCCCCGACCCCGCCGCCGTGCTCGATGGCCGACTGGGTCTCATTACCAAGACAGGCCTGCGCATTCCCATCGCGGGCGTCTATCCCGTCTTCTCCGCGTCGGTGCCGCTGACATCCAAGACCCTCACGCTCTCCGCCATCCTGCAAAGCACCGTCTTTCAGGTGCACACCCCCAGCGGCGAGGTCTACACGCTGCCGCTGCACGAAATCCGCGGCTTCCACGCTCTGACCGAAGAACTCATGGACCAGCTTGCCGCCAACGCACGTGCTCAAGGCGAAGCGACGCAGGCCGACGGCGCTGAGGCTGAACCGTTCGGTTTCGCGGCCTTCACCAGCATGGCCCGCGGCAAGCTGCCCGCTGACATGAACGACTTTGATGACAACGAAGACGACCCGGCCGGTGCGGACTGACCGCCAGCGTGCGCCACGCCACACGCAGCGTTCTGAAAAATCGTGACTCCCGCAACCTCGTGGCATCGAACATTCGTCTGCGAGTTGTTGGACCTTGCAAGAGCCCGGGTTTTCATCGCGGCTTCATGCAGATCAGCAACCACGTGATTCCCGTCTCGCTCGGTTTGTTCTCGGATTCGTCTCGGTTGACCACGCCACGGAAGGCACCCCGCGATTCACCTTGCGGGTTCGCTTCGAAGGAGCGCTTCAGTTCGACCCGTCAGTTCGGCGCACCGCCCATTTGTTTCAGGAGCCGCGACTTGAAGCCCGCCAAGCCCACCTCCAAGCCTGCCATGCGCGTCTTGATCGCCATCCCCGTCTTCAACGAAGCCAAGTACGCCGACGGCGTGTTGCGCCGCGTGCTTGCGGTGCGTGATGAGCTTGCTGGCCGCTACGAAGTCGACGTGCTCGCCATCGACGATGGCAGCACCGACGCCACGCCTTCGATCCTCGCGCAGCATCCCATCGACGTCATCCGTCACGGCGTGAACGCCGGTTACGGCGCGAGTCTGCGTGACGCATTCGGCTGGGCCAGCGGGCGCAACTACGACTGGCTCATCACCATGGACTGCGACGAGCAGCACGAGCCCGCCGCCATTCCGCGGTTCCTCGACGAAGCCCTGCGCGGCGGGGCCGACATCATCAGCGGCTCGCGCTACATGCCCCAGAGCATCGCCGCCGACGCACCGCCGCCCCAGCGCCGCGCCGTCAACATCACCATCACCAAAGAAGTCAACGATCGCCTGGGCGGCCGACTGGGCACGCTGCTGACCGACGGCTTCTGCGGCTTCAAGGCGTACCGCGTCTCATCGCTCAAGCGCCTGCGCCTGACTGAAAACGGCTATGCCTTCCCCATGCAGTTCTGGGTGCAGGCCGCGGCCTTCGCACTGACAGTGCGCGAGATGCCCGTGAAGCTGATCTACAACGACCCCAACCGCTCATTCGGCGTCACGCTCGATGACCCCACCGTGCGCCTGGCCCACTACCGCGATGTGCTGCACAAGGAACTCCGCAAGCAAGCCCGCCGACTGCCCGCCAGCGCCCTCATCGGCGTGACCAGTTCGCTTGTCCGCGCGGGCTGACGACCTCGGTGGGCCGCACATGCTGGGCCGCCCGTCCCGGGCGGCCGACATCCAGCATTACACGCCGTCACTACACCTCGCGGCGCCGCAGGGTGACGATGCAGCCGGTGACGAACGCGGCCAACGCAAGCAACGTGACCAGCACGTAAGTGAGCGGAACTGGTGTCCATTCGAACGAGTTCACCCACTGATACAGATCGCCATACCGACCAGGCCCGGGCACGAGGGCGAAGAGCAATCCAAAGAAGCACACCGCGCCAAACGTTGCCGCCGTCGCGATGACCTCGCTGCGCAGCATCGACGACAGCATCCACGACAGCCCGAGCATGATGAACATGATGAGAAAGAGCGGCGTCATGACTTCAAGTCCACGGGGCGGAATCATGCCAGTGACCGGCACGCCCGCAAACCACACCACTCCGGCGAACATCCACAGCACGTATCCCACAAGCATCGCGCTCACCGCCGCCAGCGCCATGACGAACACCTTCGAACACAGCCGAACACCTCGCGACACAGGCAGCAACTCAACAAGTTCCGCGCTGCGATCGCGCCGTTCGCGGGCGAACATGCAACCACCCAGCGCCGCACAGACTGCGCACCACAACGACAGACCGATGGTGACGGCCGCTTGAAACAGATCGCGCTGCTCCTCTACCGCTGAGCTATTCATGACAGGTGTCTGCCCCGGAAAGTCCACAACATCGGAGCGAAACGCGTTGACGGTTCCCTGCATGATTGCCGGGAGCAGGAGACACGCGACGCCTACGAGAATGACCGGCTTCACCACGCGCCAGTCTTTGCGAATCAACGCCCACAGCACATTCATCGCGCACCCTCCCTTTCCTGCATGCCTCGCACAACGTCTTTGAACACATCCGCGAGTCGCATGTCATGCGACTGCACATCGCGCACACCGGGCGTCTGCGCGATGGTCGCGACCACGCGCTCGTCGCAATCCTGCAGCGTCCATGTCACGCCGCGCCCTTCGCGCCGCGTCAGAATGCACCCGGGCGGCTCGAACTTCACGCCATCATCCAGCACCGCGGCGATGCGCTTGGTTCGCTTGAGCAGTTGCTCGGCGTCCTGGTGCAGCACGATGCCGCCATCGTGCATAAGCGCGACATGATCGACAATTCGTTCGAGTTCATCCAGCGCGTGGCTCGAAATGAGAATCGTGAGCCGCTCGCGTTCGCCCACCGCGCGGATGACTTCTTCGAGAAACTCATCGCGCGCGATCGGATCAAGTCCATCGGTCGGCTCATCCAGCACCAGCACATCGGGCTGCTGCGCAAGAGCCAGCAGCAAGCTCAGCTTCGCGCCTTGCCCCTTGCTCAGCTTGCTCACGCGCTGCGTGCCATCCAGGCGATACTGCTGCACCAGTCGCCGCGCTGTTTCGATATCCCAACTTGGCTGCAACGTGGCGCACAGTTCCATCACTTCGCGCACGCGCATCCACGGAAACGCGTTGGGCTTGTCGGGCACGAATGCCACGCCTTTGCGAGCTTCGATGGGCTCCCGCGCCACATCCACGCCCCGCAGCAGCACTCGGCCGCTCGTCGCCGCCGTCAGACCCATCATCATGCGCAGCAGCGTGCTCTTGCCCGCGCCGTTCAGGCCCACCAGTCCCGTCACGGTGCCCGGCTCCAGCCGCAGCGAGACTTCGCGCACCGCGATGCGCGAGCCAAATCGCTTCGTGATGCGTTCGCACGCGATGGCCGCGTGCGCGTCACGCGCTGAAACAGCGTGCATCGCCGCAACCTGACCTGTCGACATCGCTGCGTGTGTCACGACGCGCCTCCCTTGTGTTCGTGTTGACTGATCCACGCCTGGGCGTAGCAGGCATCCGCGCTCTTGCGATCAATTCCCGCCGCCTTCGCCTGCTGCACGCCCGCAACAAACGCCTCGCGCACCACTTCCAGCGCGCGGGTCCGCGCGGGCGTCGCCGTCGCGGCTCGCACGAACATGCCCACGCCTTTGCGCGCCTCGAGCACGCCTTCGCGCTCCAACTCGTCATACGCGCGCTTCACGGTGTTGGGGTTCACCATCAGTTGCACCGCCAGGTCGCGAATGCTGGGCACCATGTCACCCGCGCGATACACGCCGCTCGCGACACGCGCACGCATGCCGTCGGCGATCTGCGTGAAAACGGGCGTGGCATGTGCGGGATTGATCTGCATGGCGATTCGCGAGCATGAACTAGACCGACGACTGTATCGGTGTACTAGTACAGTATACTGCAAGCTCACCTATTCTGTTGCACGATTTGCCAACAACCTTGCACGCGCGCACTCTTCTTACAAACAAAGCCCGATCAACCCGCCGCTCGCCCCCGCTTGCGTTCTGTGGTAGACTCTCTTCCCTCGGAGATTCGTTCGTGCTCCATCGACGCGGCTTCACTTTGCTCGAACTGCTTGTCTGCATCGCGATCATCGCGCTGCTGCTGGCGTTCATGCTGCCCGCGCTGACCCGCGCTCGCTCGGTCGCCAACCGCTCTCTCTGCTCCAGCAACCTCCGCCAGATCGGCATCGGCTGGGCGCTGTACGTTCAAGACCACAACGACCGCCTGCCGCTGCACGACGAAATGCCGACATGGAAATATGGCGGCGTTGAATTCGTGGGCGGCGAGCGCACGCCCATCCTCGCGCGTTCGCGCCCCATCAATGCATACATGGATGAGGCCGCCAACGAACGCTCCGTCGTTTCGCGGCTGTTCCAGTGCCCCAACGACCGCGGCATCGCGCAGCGCGGCTCCACGCGTGCGGGCCAAACTGGCCCGAGCGTGCTCGCGGAAGGTTCCTGCTACAACACGTTTGGCAACAGCTACCGCGCTAACGATCTGCTGCTCGACGCGTCGCTCTCTCGACCGGGCGTCGCGGCTCGTCCGCTCTCGCTCGTTGAGATCACGGTGTCCCACAGCAAAGTGCTGCTGCTGGGCGATCCCGCGTGGTACTTTGCCACACGCGTGCCGCGCGATCCGCAGTCGCAGCAGGAAGCAAGCTGGCACAACCAGCAGGACGCGGGCAACATGCTCGCCGTCGATGGTTCGGTCCGCTTCATCGACTTCCGCACGCCCGCCGAGTTCACGCTGAGCCCGCGCTAGTGCTGAAGAGTCCTCAAAGTCGCCCCGCCCGCTTGGCAGGTCTTCGTCTGGACAAATAATCCGTAAAACCGGCCCTTTCGCAAGCCACTTCGCATTGGCGTTCACGCCCGCGCGCGGTAGTATGTCCCTCCCAAGGAACTTTGCCCCATGAAGACCGCCACGACTCTGACCGCCGCGCTCTTGCTCGTCACTGTTCACGCCGCCACCTGCGTCGCGCAGGAGAGCGCGAGCATTTCGCTCACGGGCCTGCGCATCCAGAACGCCAGCCCGCAGAATCGCACCAGCGCGCCCAACACCATCAGCCCTGCCAACCGCTACACCGTCAGCTTCAGCGCCGACACGCGCGTGCGGGGCGTGGGCGGCGCACTGGGCTCGGTTTTCCCCACCCCCGTCACCATCGATCAAGTCCTGCATCGCTTCGATCCCACCGCCGACTTCCCCGAAACCACGGTGGTGCAGAACTGCAACGCCTCGCACCCCTTCGTCCTCGCGAGCACCACGTTCTCGCAGAGCACGACCGTCACCGTCGTCATTCCGCTGACCGTGAACTTCTCCGCGACCTTCCGCAGTGAGATCGACGCCAACAACGTGCCCGGTTTCAGCATCATCTCGCCCGTACTCACCGTCTCGCCTGCCATCATTCAGCCCGGCTACCTCGAGTTCACCGCAGGCACGCTCACCTTCGCGCGCAACCCGCGTCCCGCGTGCGACAGCATCGACTTCAACAACAACGGCGTCTTCCCCGAAGACCAGGACGTGATCGACTTCTTCGCCGTGCTCGCCGGCGCGGAATGCGCCACGTGCAGTTGCATCGACTTCAACGCCAACACGGTCTTCCCCGAAGACCAGGACGTCATTGACTTCTTCACTGTGCTCGCAGGCGGCGACTGCTGATTCGCGACACGCGACACACAAAAAAACTCGTACACATCGGAGTTCCCATGTTCAAGTTCGCCGCGTCGCTGGTGCTCTGCCTCGCGTCCAGCGCCATCGCACAGCCGCTTTTCTACACGCGCGTCACCGTCAACGCCGGCGCGGGCGGCTCCGGGCCGTTTGATCAAACTGTCTCGCAAGCGCAGCCCACCTTCGTGCGCGGCTCAGCCACTGGCGTCTCCGGCGCGTTTGGCATTCCCAACGGCGGCGGGTACGCACGCACGCGTCCGGGCAACATCACGCTGGGCGGCTTCGCCAACGGCAGTTGCTCCAGCGTGTGCGTGGGCGAACTGCGCGACACGCTCAACTTCTCGTCACCCGCCATCCCCGCGGGAACCTTCGTCAGCGCCACCATCGCTATTCGCGTCAGCGGCGGAATCAGTGCCAACAGCGGCTCATCCGCCGGCACGTGGAACGCGCAGATCGGCCTCGACGGCGCAGTCTTCAACATCGCGCGCACCGGCTCGTTCTACAGCCCCACCTTCTCCACGCCCGGATACGTGGGCGATCCCTTGGGCGTCTACACCGCAACCGTCAACTTCCGCTTCGGTCAGCCCGTCGATCTCTTCATCCGCCTGCGCGGCGCGGCGGTCTCATCCAACACCACGCTGGGCGGCGCGGGCGCGTCCGCGTTCGGCAGCCCGCTTGAACTCCAGTGGCTGGGCTTCTCCAACATCACCGCCAACGGCCAGCCTGTTTCCAACGTCAGCGTCACATCACTCACCGGCACCAACTGGCTCCCCGATCTCACGCCGCCCGCCTGCGACCCCATCGACTTCAACAACAACGACGTCTTCCCCGAAGACCAGGACGTCATCGACTTCTTCACCGTCCTTGCCGGCGGCAACTGCCCGCTCTGCAACGACATCGACTTCAACAACAACACCGTCTTCCCGGAAGACCAAGACGTGATCGACTTCTTTACGGTGCTTGCCGGCGGCGAGTGCTGAGAAATATGCCCGAATGCCCCCACCCCCGCACGTGCTGCCCGTTCGTGGCGGGTTCTCACCACCGAAATTCTCGTTGCGTCTGTCCAGAAATCTGGTAGGATGACTGAGGCCCGACACCTTGCAGTGTCGCGTCGCGGCCGTGCGCAAGAGCGTCTTCGCGCGCCGTTTTTCGTCTTTTCTGGCAGGTGGGAGATTTCAATCATGCGTATTCGTTCCAAAGCCCGCACTATCGGTGCGCTCGCGCTGTTCATGCTCGCTGGCTCCGCTGAAGCGCAGCTCGTTGTCGGTAACGACAACGCCGCCGACGGCAATCTCTGGGTCATCGACCTCGCAGGTGGCGTCGGCACGCGTCGTCTTCTGCCGCAAGGCTCCACCGACGCTCAGCCTTGGGGCGTCGCCGCTGACCCGGCGACCAACACGCTCTACTGGCTTGATGGTGGCAGCCGCCTGATGAAGGCCACGATGACGAGCACGGGCGAACTCACGCCCATCTTCGTCGGCAGCACCACCGTCAACGGCGCCAGCGCCAACTGCACGGGCATTGCCTTTGACACCGTCGACAACAAGCTCATCGGTTACCGCAGCGTCACCGCCGTGGGCCTGTATGAAATCAACGTCAACGACGCGACGATGACGCAGATCACGCCCATCACGGGCGACTACGGCGGCATCGACTACGACCCCGCCACCGACTCGCTCATCGCCTGCAACGACGCCACCACAGGCCCCGGCCGCGGCATCGTGCGCATCGCCAAGCCCTTCTCCTCACCCACGCTCACGCTGCTCGCTCCCTATCCCGCGGGCGACACCGACATCGACGGCGCCGCCATCAACGGCAACCTCGTGTACATGGTGAACGACACCGCCGCGCAAGGCGTCTTCGTCTACAACCTGACCACCAACGCCTACGAAGCCACGATCCCGCTTCCCTTCACGGGCAGCGCGGGCACCTTCTCCGCTGGCGCGTGGGCTCCCGCGCTGGTCGCGCCCATCGTCGGCGTCGATCTGCAAGTCTCCGCCTCCGCCCCCGCTAACTGCACCGTGGGCGAAGGCGGCAGCATCAACTACAACCTCAACGTCTCCGCACCCGCCGGCAGCACCAACGCCGACAACGTCGTCGTCACCGTCACGCTGCCCGCCGGCTCGGTCTTCGCCTCCAGCGTTCCCGCCGCCACGCCCTCGGGCAACACGCTGACGTTCAACGTCGGCACGCTGAACGTTGGCAGCAACTTCCCCATCTCCGTCAGCGTCACGCCCCCCACCGCTGGCGTCTACACCATTAGCGCCACCGCCACCACCACCAGCACCGATCCCGCGCCGGGCAACAACTCGGCCTCAGCAGGCACACAGGTCATCGGCACCGCTCCCGGCAGCGCGAGCATCCAAGGCCTCATCACCACCATCGCCAGCGCCAGCACCTCCAACGTGCCGGGCCTCGACGGCTTCCGCTACGCCACGGGCGTGCTCGCCGGCCGCCTTGGCTACAGCTCCGATCGCTCACGCTTCCTGCAAGCCTGGGACACCGACAACCCCACCACCACACAAGACCAGGTGCTGGTCGCGTGGAACGGCAGCGCGTTCAGCGTCGTCTCGCAGGAAGAAGTCTCGCCGGAACTGCCCACCGTGCAGGGCGCCGACGTCAACCCGCCCCCGTACTTCCCCTTCGGCAGCTACGACGCGTACTACGACATCACCAACGACGGCATCATCGCCTTCTCCGGCCTCGATGACCGTGCGGGCTCCGTCGACGATGGCTACATCGTGAAGGGCTCGGGCACCAGCTACACGCTCATCGCCCAGGAAACCATCACGCCTGCCACGCCCATCGACGGCGCAGTCTTCGCCGCCACGCGCGGCTCGGTGCAGCTCAGCGACTCGGGCGCGGTCTCCTTCTACCACACCCTCATCGGCGTGCCCACCACGCTCGATACCGCCCTCTTCATCAACAACGGCGCAACCGTCGTCGCTCAAGAAGGCACGACCGTTCCCACAGGCCAAGCCGGCGGCGCGAGCGAGGTCTACGAAACCTTCTCCGCGACCACGGTGCAACTGGGCTTCTACACCGACGCGACCCAGACCAACTGGATCTGCGCCGCCAACCTCACCGGCGCGACCACGGGCGACAACGTCGTCGTCGTGAACAACGACGTGAAGCTGCAGGAAGGCCAGATCATCGCGGGCAGCAGCTTCACCAGCCCCGTCGGCACCAGCTTCCGCGCCGTGCGCATGGAACCCGAAGGCACGTGGTTCGCCTCCGGCGCCAACGCCGATGGTTCTGACTACGTCGTCAAGGACGGCACGGTCATCGCCGCCACTGGCGAGCCCATCTTCACGGGCGCGACTGAAACCTGGGGCGACACGAGCTTCGCCGCCACCTTCTTCGCGCACGCCGCTTCGCCCAACGGTTCCTACATCGTGGGCGGCGTCACCAGCGGCGCGAGCGACCTCGCTGATGCGGTGCTCGTCCTCAATGGCGAGACCGTCATCGCCCGCGAGAACGATCCCATCGACCTCAACGGCGACGGCATCTTCAACGACGACGCCTACCTCCGCACCTTCATCGACGATCGTCTCTTCCTCGCCGACGACGCGGCGTACGTCACCGTCCGCATCCGCAACAGCAACGCCGCCTTCTGCGGCGGCGCCGACACCGATCTGGGCCTCGCCCTGATCCGCATCCCGCTCCCCACCACCGGCTGCGACGACATCGACTTCAACAACAACGATGTCTTCCCCGAAGATCAGGACGTTATCGACTTCTTCAACGTCCTCGCCGGCGCAGATTGCCCCCAGTGCAACGACATCGACTTCAACAACAACGGCGTCTTCCCCGAAGACCAAGACGTGATTGACTTCTTCAACGTCCTCGCCGGCGGCAACTGCCCATAACGCCAAGAACCCAAGGGCGCAAGCCCTAGGCAACATCGCCCAACCTCCAAGAACCCCGGCCCCACGCCGGGGTTTTTCCATTACACTCTCCTTCGAGCAGCGAACTACTTCCTGCCATCTCACCGCAAAGGGGACCACATGCTCACTCGCGCACTCCTCGCCAGCCTCCTCACCTTCGCAGCCTCGCCCGCCTTCGCACAGACTACCGCGCCCGACCCCGAGCCCCCAAAGGCTGCGATCAAGGCCGACCGCCTCTTCCCCGAGCTTGCCGCCTTCGAAGCACAGCATCCGAACGCTCTTTGGCTGACTGACGCGTCACGGTTGGGCGAACTCTCCATCTTCGCGATGGAGTCCATTCCCGATCTGCCTCCCGATCGCTCGCTGCGTTTCATCGCATTCAGCGGTCCGGGGGGTTGGTTCGAAGTGCAGACATACAAAGGTGGCACATCTCTGCACGCTCTGCTGCGTCCACCCCCGCCGCAGGCATTCAACGTTACGGCAAATGCAGATCAACCGACAGCACTCGAGCGGCTTACCCAAGTGCTTTCAGCGGCGACTGATCTCAAAGACGTTGTGATCATCCGCACACAGACGTTCCCTCCCACCGAAGCGCTTGCGACGGTGCAGGCACACATTGGTAAAATTGGCGCAACGCTCCACGTGATTGAAAGCGCAGATCGCGAGCAAGTCGCGACGCGTCGGCCGTCCGTGGCCGCACCGGGCACCGACTATCAACAGTTGGGTGCCATGCGCCGCTCTGTCATCGAATCGGGTGGCAAATGGATTTCCATCCCGCGACCGGTGCTCGATGATGGCCGCTACTTCGAACTTCTGAAGAAAGCTCACACGCTTGATGCTGCAACCGGTCACTTTCAATTGAGTTCCGTCTACCCCTCACGCCGCCAAATATCGCCTCCCATCGTGCCCGTCGAACTGACCGACGACTACTCGCTGCAGTACGCATGGGCCGAGCTTTCCGAAATCGACTGCCCCGATCCCGTCGTACAACTCACCTTCGCCGCAGACGACACCGTGCAGTCCGCCAAGCTCGTCAACACCACCGAGGAACTCACGCGCCTCCCCGCCGACTTCCAGCGCATCTTGCTCAACTCCGCATACACCTGGAAGCGCATCCCTCCCGCCACCGACACCATCACGCTGACGTTCTTGAGGCCGGCAAAGGCGCCGTAATCCGCGACAGGACACCCTTGGCAACAAAAAAACACGCCGCGCACCCGCGCGGCGTGTTTCGTTTTCATCATCTCACATCACTTACCCACCACACTCCGCACCGGCAAGCACATTGAAGAAATCGATCACGTCTTGATCCTCAGGGAAGACATTGTTGTTGTTGAAGTCGATGTCGTTGCACACCGAGCACTCCGCGCCCGCGAGCACGTTGAAGAAGTCGATCACGTCCTGATCTTCAGGGAAGACGCCGTTGTTGTTGAAGTCGATGCCGTCGCAGCCCGCCACCGCACGCACACGCATCAGACTCACGCGGTTCTGCGGCGTGTTCGCCGTGGCGCTCGCGCTGGTCTTGAGACTGAACGCGAAGTAGAAGTAGCCATCCTGCAGGAACGCGCAGCGATCGCGGAACGTGCCGATGAAGAAGTCGGGCGTGTTGTCACCCGTGAAATCCACGCCGTCACTCTCGCGCACAAGCACGCGCTGGTTGTTGAGCACCACCACCGAGTTGATGAGCCCATCGGGGTTGTTGCCGTTGCCCGCGATCACATAGTTCCCGCGGCCGTCAGCCTTCATGTCCACAAAGCTCGACCAGTTCTCGCTCGAGCCCGCGAAAATCGGCGTGTTGCTCCGCGCCACCACGTTGCCGTTGTACATCACCCAAGTCTGCCCGTCGGCGTTGCTGCCGCGAACAAGCCAGTCGCCCGTCGGCTCCATCACCGCCGCCGAAATGCTCGACACGGGCGACGTGAAGCCCGAACCCGCGATGACCGAGCCTTCCTGAATCGCCACCGCGCCGTTGCGAATGAGCACCTTGTCTTCGGTCGAGAACGTGTTGACTTCGCCCACCCACAGCCAGTTCGTGCCGTTCTGGTCGGCCTGATACGTGCCGGCGTCAACGTCGAGCGCGAAGTTGGTCGCGCCGCCCGCTTGACCCGTGGGAATCGTCTCGAAGATGCGCGTCAGCACCGCGTTGCCGCTGCTGCTGAAGACCGCTTCGCCGCCGCCGAAGTCGCTGGGATTGAAGTTGGTCGCGACAAAGCCCACGCCGCCCGCGTTGTCGATCATCGCGTCGCTGAACGTCGGTCCCCACGTGCTGATGTAGCTGGGGAAGCCCGCGCTGGGCGCCTCGCCCGTGCGCGCCAGAATATCAAACGACGTCCCGTTCCAGCGCACCACGCGCCCCTGCCCCGCCGACGAAGGCTGCAACGTGAACGCGAGCGCCCATTTGCCATCGTCATTGAACCGCGCCTGCGGCAGACCACTCGTCAGATCGATGAACTCGCCCGGCGCAATCTCCGTCACGCCTTCGCGCGCGACGCTCTGGAAGCTCAGCCCTTGACCAAGGATCACCATCTGATCGCGCAGCGTCGATGCATCCGCCGGATCGGCAATCGACGCGACCGTGTTCCATTTGTCCGTGAACGCGCTGCGGTAAATGCCCTGCAGGTTGCTGATGCGCACATCCGTCGTGCCCGGCACAAGCGACAAAGGCCCGGTCGGCGCATGGTCCCGGCTGGCCATCACCACCTGAATCTGGCCCTGAGCCACGCCCGCCACACCACCCGCCATCGCCGCCAACACAAGCAACTGCCGCATCGATCCACTCCTCTCAAAAGAAGAACCGCGCGATCATCTCGCGCTCAGTCCGCCCCCACCATCCGCACGCTGCCTGCCTGCGGATCATCCCAAACTCCCGCGCGCCCGCCAAACCACCCGATCGCGACGTCCCATACCCCCTCCCACCCGCAGTTTTTCTTTCTGAGTTCGCACTGAGTGCATTGACGTTCCCCATTTCATGTTGTATGTTTGCGTCATCGCGGAGGTGCGAGCTCGCCCAGCCTGCTCGCCCACACCACACGAAAGTGCACGAACAGCGAGACCCCATGCAACCCACCAGCCTCCTCGTTTTGGCCGCCTTCGGCGTCGCCGCTATCACCCCGCTCGCTCACGCCGGCTGGACCGTCACCACGCCCGCCATTCCAGGCCAGTCCGTCTCTCGCGCGTTTGCCACGGGCGGCGTGGGCACGGGTGTCGGCCGCGTTGAGTTCACCGTCGCGCCGGGCATGCCCCGCGCCTTCTTTCTGCCGCCCACCAGCGCCGACTGGATCGACCTCACGCCCGCCACTTCCAACGCCAGCGAGGCGCTTGGCGCATCAGGCGAGTACCAAGTCGGATGGGCCACCTTCCCCGCGCTGAACCGCTCCGATGCCATGCTCTGGCGCGGCAGTGCCGCATCGGGCGTCTCACTGCACCCCGCGGGAGCACACGCATCCGTCGCGTACGGCACCGATGGCGTGCAGCAAGTCGGCCTCATCACCTATCCGCAACAGTTCCTGTGGCGCGCGTCACTTTGGTCGGGCACTGTCGAGTCATGGGTGAATCTCCACCCCGCAAGCGGCACCTCCTCCATCGCCTACGGCGTCTCAGCTGGCCAGCAAGTCGGCGTCGTGTACACCAATGGCATCGGCGCTCGCGCCGTCATGTGGACTGGCTCTGCCGAGTCGATGATCGAACTCGCTCCCAGCAACACGTTCGACTCCTACGCCTTCAGCGTGCACAACGGCCAACAAGCCGGCATCGTCTACACCATCAACGGCGCACGCGCCACCATCTGGTCCGGCACGCCCCAGTCCGCTGTCAACCTTCACCCGCCGCGTCCCAATCCCTACTTTGACTCCCACGCCTTCGCCACCCACAACGGCAAACAAGCCGGCTACGCCACATCAGGCAGCGGTCCGCACGCCATGATGTGGTCAGGCACCGCAGCATCGTTCGTCGATCTGCACAACCTGCTCGACCCCAACACCTTCTCCAACTCCATCGCCACCGGCATCTGGACCGACGGCACCACCACCGTCGTAACTGGTTACGGCCTCGATCACACCGTCTTCCACGACCGCGCCATCGTCTGGACATTCACCCCCGACGTCCCCGCGTGCGACGACATCGACTTCAACAACAACTCCGTCTTCCCCGAAGATCAAGACGTCATCGACTTCTTCAACGTCCTCGCAGGCCAGGACTGCCCCACCTGCAACGACATCGACTTCAACAACAACCAAGTCTTCCCCGAAGACCAGGATGTCATCGACTTCTTCAACGTCCTCGCGGGCGGCACCTGCCCGTAAGCAAAGACTCTCCTAAGCACGAGAACTCGCGTTCTTTCTCGACTTCTCTCGCACGCACCGCCCACAAACCCCGGCCCCCGATCGGGGTTTGTGCGTTTTTGCAAGCTGGACAACCACTCGCCCCAAAATGCATCGTCACCATGAATATGCACCAACTCATGAAGCAGAATCCGCAGCTTGTGCGTATGGACTTCCCCCAGAACGATGGGGACGAATTCGTGCGAATTTGCGGACCCAGGAGTTGCTCCCCTATGCGACAGTGCTCGCTTGCCACGTCAATTGCCTCATCACTTGTGCTCTTTGCTTTCGCTGGCCAAGCACTCGCGCAGCCCGCCATCGACGCCGATCTGGGCGTCTTGCCAATGAACACGGTGACGACGCGCACGCTCTCCACGCCCGGCGCGCAGGTGCGCTGGTACCGCTTCGAGCTCGCTCAGCCCGTGCAGCTCGCCGACATGACCTTCCTCAACATCGACACATTGGGCTCGGTCGTGCTCGACACCGAAGTCGCGCTTTACGAGGCGACCGGCAACCTCATCGCCACCGACGACGACGACGCCGCTGGCAGCCGCAGCGCGCTCACATTCGGCAGTGGCGACAACACCTTCGCCGGCGCGATCGCCGACTTCACCAACATCAACAACGGTCGCGACGGCAAGCTCGCCGCGGGCGTGTACTACGTCGCCGTCAGCCAGTTCAACGCCACCTTCTCCACCACCGGCTGGATCGTCTCCGTGAACCCGATCGGCACCAGCAGCTCCAATCTCACCGTCAATCTGCGACTGGGCACCGCGCCCGTCTTCACCAGCCCGCCCGGCACCATCGACCTGGGCACGCTGCAATCCAATCAAGCCATCAACAACACCGCCGGCTCGCTCAACGCATCGCGCCCCGTGCAGTGGTACAAAGTCACGCTCCCCGACGCATACAACGCCCTCAACAGCTTCGTCGATATCGACACCGAGGGCACCACCCTCAGCCCCACCAACGCCACACGCCTCGTCATGTACACCGCTGCCGGCGCGTTCACCGGCCAGAGCGATCTCACCGACGGCACCAACAACCTCAGCCAGTTGACCTTCGGCCTCACCACGCCCGTGCGCCCCGCGCCAAGCAACGGCCTCAACTACAACGGTCGCGACGGTTCGCTCCAAGGCGGCACCTATTTCATCGGCGTCGCCGCCACGGGTAACACGCCCAGCCAGACCAACATCACGGGCCAAAGCCTGCAATTCACCTCCGGCGCCGCCAACTTCGGCGCGCTGCGCCTGCGCATCGCCGGCGGCGCGCCCAGCATCCCGCCCGTCGCAACCCCCACCACGCTCATCACCACCGAAGGCACGACCGGCCTCCTCCGTCTCACTGTGCAGCCGGGCCTCAATCCCACCGTGCCCATTACATCCGTTTCTGTCGACGCCACCGACATTGGCGGCGCAGCCAACGTGCTTCTCAACGACACCGGCACAGATGGCGACGAGATCGCCGGCGATGGCATTTACTCGCGCAGCGTGCAACTCAACGCCGCATGGCTCCCCAACAACGTCATCGACTTGCCCTTCATTGTCACCGACGAACTGGGTCGCACCGCGACTGGTGATCACGCCGTCATCGCGACACCCAGCATCACCGGCGGCTGCTGCGCAAGCGGCTCATGCAGCGTGACGCGCGAGTATCTCTGCACCACAGGTGGCGGCTCCTTCGCCGGCATCAACACCGACTGCGGCGGCGGCGTGACCTACACCGTCAGCCCGGGCAGCCCCTTCACACCCATCGCCAACATCGGCACGCCCATCACGTTCTTCCAAACGCTTACCGGCACCACGCCCACCAGCGATGACGGCGTGGCGCGCATCACGCTGCCCTTCCCCGTCAACTTCTATGGCGAAACGTACAACGAAGTGCGCGCCGTGACCAACGGCTTTGTGCAGTTCACCAGCGACCTCACCAACTGGAACAACGTCAACCTGCCCAACAACGCCCTGCCCAACAACGCAATCTACGCGATGTGGGACGACCTGCTGCTCACCGCCGCCGGTCGAGCTTACACGTTCACACAAGGCACCGCGCCTAATCGCACGTTCATCATCTCATGGGAGAATGTCGGCCAATACGACCCGCAGCCCTCCGGCACCTTCTCCACCGGCAGCAACGACTTCCAGATCGTCTTCCGCGAGAACTCTGACAACTTCGAACTCCGCTACGGCGCACTCGACGCCATCAACAACGCCATTCCCCAAGAAGATTTCGTCACCATCGGCTGTGAGAACCAGGACGGCTCCAAGGCCGTCGCCGTCAACACCGTCGCGCTCGTGGGAGATGGCAACACCTCCCTGCTCTTCAGCATCGCCACCACCACCAACCCCTGCGGCGCAACCTGCGACGACATCGACTTCAACAACAACG
>DATGWV010000339.1:0-7153 GCA_035299305.1 Phycisphaerales bacterium
GGCGTGGATGCCTTTGTGGGCAACCTGCACAAGATCATCGCGGATGTCGCAGGTGCGACGCGTGAAGTGACGGCGGCGGCGACGGAAATCTCCGCCAGCAGCGAGGAGATGGCTCGCGGGCTGACGCAGCAGGAGCAGCAAACGCAGCAGGTGAGCGCGGCGGTTGAAGAAATGGCCGCGAGCGTGCAGGAAGTGAGTCAGCGCGGCAGCGATGCGAGCAAAGCCGCGAAGGCGAGCCAGGAAGACGCGACGGGCGGCAGCGAAGTCGTGTCGCAGACCGTGACGGAAATCAAGGCGATTGCTGACGACGTCAACAAGAGCGCCAGCGCGGTGACGGAGCTTGGCGCCAAGAGCGAGCAGATCGGCGAGATCATCAAGGTCATCAATGACATCGCGGATCAGACGAATCTGCTGGCTCTGAACGCGGCGATTGAAGCGGCGCGAGCGGGCGAGCATGGTCGCGGCTTCGCGGTGGTGGCGGATGAAGTCCGCAAGCTTGCGGAACGGACGCAAAAGGCGACTGAGGAAGTCGGCTCGAGCATTCGGGACATTCAGGCGCAGACCACCAGCGCGGTGCAACTGATTGAGAGCGGGAGCCAGCGCGTGAGCAAGGGCGTGGAGCTCGCGAACAGCGCGGGTCAGGCGCTGGGTCGCATCAATCAGAGCAGCGTGGGGCTGGCTGGCATGGTGCAGAGCATCGCGGCGGCTGCGGAACAGCAGTCGGCGGCGAGCCAGCAAATCAGCAAGGCGGTGGAGTCCATCAACACCGTCACGCGCGAAAGCAGCCAGGGAGCCGGGCAGATGGCTCAAGCTGCGGCGACGCTGAGCCAGCAGAGCGAGCGGCTGCAAGGGCTCGTCGGTAGATTCAAGTTGTAAGAAAACTCGCAAAATTCGTGGAATGTGAAGATGGGAAGCCACGCTGCACGGCGTGGCTTCTCCAATTTCACAGGGAACGGCGTTCTCAGACAACCCGCGCGCGTCAATTGCCCGCGCGAGCGGGTCAAACGCATGCTGATGGTTGATTTGGCCTTGCTCGTGCAATTGTTCAATGCAAGTTTCATGGCGAGGTCGCGGATGGTTCGCGACGCAGCAGGACACGAGCAAAGGAACGGTTATGCAAGGCACACATGCGACGTTCAGCACGCAGCGCAAGGGACTCAGCTTGACGGCCAAGATTGCGGGGGTGGTGGTCGCGGTGCTGGTGCCGGTGCTGGCGGTCAACTACTTCATCTTTGTTCGCAGCTATGTGAGCGATGTGGAAGAGAACATGATGGAGAAGGCTTCGTCGTTCACGGCACTGGCGGACGAGACGAAGAATCACGTGAGCTCGATGCATGCGTCGGGCGCGTTTGATCGCGAAAAGCTGTTGACAGATGCTCTGCAGCACGTGAAGAACGGCGGCAGCTATCGCGACACGGAGTTTTACTCGACGATTCCTGTGGTAGCGGGGTGGACGGCTGCGCAGAAGGCTGCGGCACGTGAGCATCTTGATTTCAAGGTGCCGGCGTTTGAGGCTCGCAATAAAGAGAACACGCCGCCAGCGGGGAGCTTCCGCGAGTCGCTGCTGAAGAAGCTGGAGCAGCAGGTGAAAGCGGGCGGCAAGGATTCGCTGGGCGAGATTGATCACGCGACCAACACGCTGCACTACATGCGGGCGATCAAGCTGGACGCCAGTTGCATGGGCTGCCATGGCGACCCTGCGAGATATGACAAGCGTGACGCGGAAGGCAATTACGATGGGAAAGACATGCTGGGCTTCCAGATGGAAGGCTGGAAGGAAGGCGATATGCACGGCGCGTACGAGATCATCATGCCGCTGAGCACGATGGACTCGCACGTGGCGAGCTTCATGACGACCGGCCTGGCATGGACTCTGCCGCTTGCGGGTGTTGCGATTGCGGCGGGAATGTGGTTGATGTACCGCGTACTGATCCGGCCGATCAACACTCTGGCGACGTTCCTGACGACGGATCACAACAATCTTGCAAAGCGCACGAACATGTCGCGCGGTGACGAAATCGGCGTGCTGAGCAGCGGTATCGATTCGTACGTGGCGAGCCTGCACGGGGTGATCAAGGAAGTGGCCGGAGCGACGCGCGAAGTGACGGCGGCGGCGACGCAGATCTCGGCGAGCAGTGAACAGATGGCCAGCGGCCTCAACAAGCAGGAACAGCAGACTCAGCAGGTGAGCGCGGCGATTGAGGAGATGTCGGCGAGTATTCGCGAAGTCAGTGATCAGGGTTCGCACGCATCGCAGGCGGCGCGCAGCAGCCAGGAAGACTCGGCAGGCGGCAGCGACGTCGTGTCTCAGACGGTGCGTGAGATCAAGGTCATCGCGGATGACGTGGTCAAGAGCGTGGACGCGGTCAACGACCTGGGCAAGAAGAGCGAAAAGATCGGCGCGATCATCAAGGTGATTGATGAGATCGCGGATCAGACGAATCTGCTGGCGCTGAACGCCGCGATTGAGGCGGCGCGAGCGGGCGAACATGGTCGGGGCTTTGCGGTGGTGGCAGATGAAGTTCGCAAGCTGGCGGAACGCACACAGCGGGCGACGGAGCAGGTGAGTCAGAGCGTGCGCGACATTCAGTCGCAGACGAGCGTGGCGGTGGAGTTGATTGAAGGCGGCAGTCGGCGCGTGGAGTCGGGTGTGTCGCTGGCGACGCAGGCAGGCAAGGCGCTGGACCGCATCAGCACAAGCAGCGTGACGGTCGCGAAGATGGTGCAGCAGATCGCAGCGGCGGCGGAGCAACAGTCTGCGGCCAGCCAGCAAGTGACGCAGGCGATCAGTGAAATCAACAACGTGACGCGTGAGAGCAGCCAAGGCGCGGGACAGATGGCGCAAGCGGCTGCGACGCTGAGCCAGCGAAGCGAAACGCTGCAGCGGATGGTGGCGCAGTTCCAGGTGTGATGCGAGTTTCCTGAGGTGTGCCTGGCTGACGGCTCGATGGTCGATGACCACCGGGCCGTCGGCTTTTTTCGTGGCGTGAAGAAATCTCTGTCCGGAAACGGGACGTGGTCCGCATGACGGGATGAGTTCAAAGGAGATTGTCATGAAAACCGGACGTTTTGTTCGCTGCGCTTCGTTTGTTGGGGCTTTGGGCATGCTCGCGGGAGCCGCGTTCGCTCAACCCGAACGCTACCAGACCACGCAGACGGCGTGGTGGTACTACTACGGGCAGACGGAGGCGGAGGTGCAGTCGCAGTGGAGTTCGGGCAAGCAGATCGTGGGCATGGATCGCAACGCGTCGACGGGTGAGTACGACGTGGTTTTTGTGAGCGACAACGGTCCGTTCAATGTGACGGGGGATGTGATTTCGTACACGCAGACGTCGGCGCAGCTGGCGGCGCTCAAGTCCAGCGGCAAGCGGTTTGTTGATCTGGAGGCGTTTGATGTGGGCGGTCTGTCGCGCTTCACGGTCGCGACGATTCCGGACACGGGGGCGACGGGGTGGGACTACACCGTTGGTCAGACGGGGTGGACCGGGATTGAGACGTGGCAGAACGCCAACGGCCTCCGCATCATCGATCTGGAGAAGTATGTTGTCGGCGGCAACACGCGGTATGCGGCGGTGGCGATTCCGAACACCGGGACGAACGCGCAGGGGTGGTGGTGGTATTACGGGCAAACTGAGGCGCAGGTGAACGCGCTGCTGGCGACCAACGGCGCGCGGCTCATTGACATTGAAGTTGATTCGCCCGGAACGCTTGTCGCGCCCGCGACGTTCGCGGTGGTGATGGTGAGCAGCAACACCGGGGCGGACTGGGTGGATTTGTCGCTGAGCTCGACGCAAGTTTCGGCTTTGCTTGCGCAAACGGACGGGCGGCTGACGTGTCTGGAGAGGTACACGAACTTCTTGGGAGCTACGACCTTTGCGGTGGCGCTGGTGGACAACGCCGATGCGCAGACGCGCCGCATGCGTGACTACATGGACAATGCGCTGACCGATGGCACGTACGGATTCATGTTGAAGGAAGTCGGCGGGCCGGTGATCACGGACCTCAACGAGAACTTCGCGTTTGAGCCGGCGAGCATGCTGAAGATTCTGCATGCGACGTATGCGATTGATCGGTGCGCGTCGAACCTGGACAACTTGAACAACCTGATTTTCATCGGCGATCGCACGAACAACAACGAGTGCCCCGACAACGTTCAGAGCAATCCCGGCAACGAGACGCTGAGCGCGGCGATTCGTGAGATGATGCAGCAGAGCGACAACAACCGCACGTGGGAGATCGAGAAGCGGTATGGCACGACGAACCTGAACAACTACGCCGACATCACGCTGGGGCTGACGGATACGCAGATCAACCACCGGCTGGGGTGCCTGTGCGGCAATCCGTTCAACAGCTTCTCCTGCGTGGATGCGGTCAGCTTGTATGAGCAGATCGCGGATGGGTCGCTGTTTGCTCAGAACTGGCAGGACACGCTGTACAACCTGATGCTGGATCTGGATGAGCAGGGATACGCCAGCTATCCGACGCTGAGCAATGTGATCAATCAGGAGGCGGCGAATACGGATCTCACGAGCAGTGAAATCGCGGATTTCCGCGATGAAATGCGGTTCGCGAACAAGGGCGGCGGGTACGCATGCAACGGCACGTATTACCGCACGGAAGGCGGCTGGGCGAGCGTGCCGTTCAAGGTGCAGTTGCTTGGCGGATGGTTCATCGCTCCGCGTGAGTACACGCTGGCGACGTTTGTGCACGCGAACAACGACAGCGTGGAGAGCCAGGTGGCGTATCGCGCGAAAGAAGAGATTCTGCGCGAGCAGATTCGCGCAGCGCTGCAAAGCTGGGACAACGCGTGCAGCACGCCCACGATCAACAACGAACCGGATGCGATCACGAACGCGCAGCCTGGGACAAATGTGCAGTACAGCGTGGGTCTGGCTGTTGGCGCGGGATCGCGCACGTATCAGTGGCAGTATCTGCCGCTGGGCAGCGTGACGTGGGGCAACATCGCGAACGAGGTCGGCGAGATCAGCGGCGCGACGACGAACACGCTCACGGTCATCAATATCAATCAGACGGATGAAGGCCGCTATCGGTGCGTGGTGTCGAGCATCTGCGGCAGTGACACGAGCTTGTCAGCGGCACTCACGGTCGCGAACGTGTGCGACAGCATTGACTTCAACCGCAACACGGTCTTCCCGGAAGACCAGGATGTGATCGACTTCTTCAACGTGCTGGCGGGCGGGCCTTGCCCGTATCTGCTGCCGGTTGGCATCCCGTGTGACATCGACTTCAACAACAACGGCGTGTATCCGGAAGATCAGGATGTGATTGACTTCTTCAACACGCTGGCGGGCGGCACGTGCCCGTGAGATTCGTGACTTAAACCCGGTCCGAGGGAGGCAAGCGTTCGCCACCACACCGGCGACACGTACGCCTAGGCCGCCCCGCAGAGCACCTGCGGGGCGGTGCCTTTTTGGGAACGAGGGTCAGTGCGGGGAGTGGAGCAGGCCGCGGGGCGAAATCCTGAGGGATTTCGCGGGAATTTTCAAGGTTTTTAGAGGCGTGAATTGGTCGGATTCGGGTCGGGAAATCGCTCGAAAACCAAGGGGGTTGCGTATGATTCGCCGATACGAAAATCGCCTGATTTTCGGGTTGGTTCACACGTCAATTTTCGCGACGGAGTCGCTTGTCCATGACGCCATTCACGCTTTCGTTCGCCGCCGGTCGTGCGCTTGTGCTGTCGCCCGATGAACCCAGTGCGGGCGATGGAACACCCGCGCACAACCACGGGAACATCATCGAGCTGGACATCAATCGGGAGCTGAAGGACAGCTACCTGACGTATGCGATGTCGACGATCATGGACCGCGCGTTGCCCGACGTGCGCGACGGGCTGAAGCCCAGCCAGCGGCGCATTCTGGTCGCGATGAATGACCTGAAGCTGTACCCGAATCGCAAGCACCTGAAGTGCGCGAAGATCGCGGGCAACACGTCGGGCGACTACCACCCGCACGGCGAAGCGGTGGTGTATCCGACGATGGTGAACATGGCGCAGAGCTGGCGCATGCGCGTGCCGCTCATTGATCCGCAAGGCAACTTCGGTAGCATCGGCGGCGATCCGCCGGCGGCGATGCGTTATACCGAAGCTCGGATGACGCCCGCTGCAATGGACCTGCTGGCGGATTTGAACGAGCACATCGTGCCGTTCCACCCCAACTACGACGACCGATTGATGGAGCCGGGCGTGCTGCCGGGCAAGTTCCCGAATTTGCTTGTCAACGGCGGGATCGGCATCGCGGTGGGCATGGCGACGAGTCTGCCGCCTCAGAACCCGATTGAAGTGCTCGACAGCATCATCCGCGTGATTGACAATCCGGAGATCACGCTGGATCAGTTGATGCAGGATGTGATTGGGGAAGCGAGCGAGCAGGCGAGTGACGCCGAGAAGAAGGTTCGCAAGAGTGATTTGACGGCGGATGGCAAGCGCATTGTGCGGTTTGGGATCAAGGGGCCTGACTTCCCCACGGCGGGCGTGATTCATGGACGGCGTGGGATCGTGGAGGCGTATGCGACTGGGCGCGGCAAGGTGACTGTGCGCGGCATGTGCCATGTGGAGGAGATCGGGAAGGATCGCCAGCAGATTGTGATTGACGAGATTCCGTACATGCTCGACCAGACGAACCTGGTAGAGTGGATCGTCGAGGCGGTGAAGGAAGAGCGGATTCAGGATGTGTCGGACGTGCGCAACGAGAGCGGACGCGAGGCGCAGAATCGCATCGTGATTGAGCTCAAGCGCGGGGCAGATGCGCGGGTGGTGGAGAACCAGTTGTATGAGTTCACGCCCTTGCAGAGCACGTTCAGCATCATCAACATCGCACTGCTGAACAACCAGCCGAGGACGCTGAGCCTGCGCGAGTTGCTGGACTGCTACATCGACCATCGCACGACGGTGATTCGCCGGCGGACGGAATACTTCCTGCGTGAAGCCAAGAAGCGGGCGCACGTGTTGGAGGGGATGTTCTACGCGGTGTGCGACATCGACGAAGTGATTCGCGAGATTCGCGAGAGCAAGACGCGCGATGAGGCCATTGAGCGGCTCATGGCCAAGCAGTTCCAGATTCCGGAGAATCACAAATTCTGGAAGCAGTTGCCGGGGCGGTTGCAGAAGCGAATCAACGCGGCGCGGAGCGCGGGG
>DATGWV010000340.1:0-3921 GCA_035299305.1 Phycisphaerales bacterium
TAGGGACTAGGGATTAGGGACTAGGGATTAGGGACTAGGCATTAGGGATGAGACACGCCGCTTCGCGTTTGCCTCGCGCGGCCTTCCGTGCGGTACTTCCTCTCTCAGGTACTCCGGTACTTCGCACTCCGCACTTCTCCCCGGCACTTCGTGCCCCCGCCTCTCTACTCTCCCGCCATGTCCACTGCTATCGCCAGTCCGGAACTCACGCCCGCCAAGATGCACATCGCCATGCCCGCCGCGCCCGTGACCGGCACGGTCGTGAGCAACGAGCGATGCACCGCGAGCGGCAAGGCGGCGGGGTTCGTGCGGCATGTCGCGTTCGAAGTGTCGGGTACGTCGCTCGCGGGGTCGTTTGTCGCGGGACAAAGCTTCGGCGTGCTGCCGCCAGGAACAGATGGCAACGGCAAGCCGCACAAGCTGCGGCTGTACAGCCTCGCATCGCCCACGTTTGGCGAAGACGGCCAAGGCAACGTCGTCGCGACGACCGTCAAGCGACTCATCGATGAGCACTGGGAGACGGGCAAGCTCTACACGGGCGTCGCGAGCAATTACATCTGCGATCTGAAGCCGGGCGACAAGGTGCAACTGACCGGCCCCAGCGGCAAGCGCTTCGTGCTGCCACTCAAGCCCGAGGAACATGACTACGTCTTCTTCGCGACCGGCACCGGCATCGCGCCTTTCCGCGGCATGCTGATGGAACTCGCGAAGCGGGCTCCGCACACGCGTTGCGCGCTCGTCATGGGCTCACCCTACGCGACCGATCTCATCTATCACAAGCAGATGCAGGAACTGCGTGCGCAGTTGCCCAACTTTCACTACATCCCCGCCCTCTCGCGCGAGAAGCAGGCCGATGGCAAAGCGCCGATGTACGCACACGATCAAATCGTGCACAGCCGCGACGTGCTCGAGCCCATCCTCGCAAGTTCGCGCGGCCTTGTCTACATCTGCGGCATCGCCGGCATGGAGCTGGGCGTGCTGCAACGCATGACAACCACGCTCGCTCCCGCCGCCCGCGAGCAATACCTCGAAGCCGACGCCGCGATGATCGCCGACGTGAAGAACTGGCAGCGCACGATGCTGCACAAGCAAGTGAAGCCCACGCGGCGGGTGTTTATGGAGGTGTATTGAGGGAGCGGGGCGGAGAGCGGAGAACAGAGAACAGAGAACATGCAGGCTGTTGCTTTGTGATCGGGATCGCTGTCTGAACTTGCCAGCGCGGCTCAACACTTCCTGCACACTTCACCAAACAGAAAACCCGCGAGTGACTCGCGGGTTTTCATCTTCCTTTGCGTTTTTTCGCGTCTTCGCGGTGAATCGCCTCACCGCACGTTCGCTCAGTTCCCCGCGCGGCGGACCGGCTGGGGCACCTTGCCCGTCAACGTGTACAGGCGATTCTCATTCAGCACCGGAATGCCCGTCGCCGTCGCTTCACGCAGCAGGTTGTCGTAACGCTCCACGTCACGGAACCGGCGGGTGTATTCCAGCGCGACTTCGAGCGGTGCCGTCGCGCTCGGGCGCGGCGGCAGCACGGGCCGACCGCCCATGATGACGAAGTCAGTGTCGCCCGACATGTCTTCGGCAATGGTGCCGCCCCAGGCGCGGACCATGTTCTCGACTTCGGTCTTCTCCGCCGGCGTCGCGAGGCCGTCGCGATCGGTGTCGAAGTTGCCGAAGACGACGAAGCGGTACTGCTTGTTGGGGTCGTACACCGCGTTGGCGAGCACGTCGCCACGAACGACGGGGTTGCCGCGCAGTTCGCTGGTGATGCGGCAGGTCGCGGTGGTGTCACCGACGTTGATCACTTCCAGCGTCGCCTTGCCGGGCGTGTATTCGCCATCGCCCACGACCTTGATCGAAGCGGCGTTGGGATACACGGCGAAGGTCATGCCCAGCACAACCTTGCGGTCGCGACCGATGCTGATGACCACGCTGCGATCGATTTCGTTCACGCTCAGCACGCCGCCGTCCACCAGCGTGGCTTCGTTCTGCGGCTTGAGCAGGTCGCCGCCGCGTTCGCCGCGGAGCTTGGCCACCTGCGACTCAAGAACGAGGATCTTCTCGTTCTGCGTCTTGATCGTTTCCGACAGACGGCCCTTGTCTTCTTCGGCTTCGGTGCGGATGCGCTCAACCGCTGCGGCCTGCGACTCGCGGAAGCCGTCGGCGCCCTTGCGGTATTCCTCAACCTGGTCCTTGTACCGCTGCACTTCGGCGCGGGTCTGCTCGAGCGTCTCGCGGTTGGTCGCGTCAATCGCGTTCACGCGATCCACTTCGTTCTTGAGGTCGGCCAGCGCCTGATCACGCGCGGCCTTGGCCTGATCGAGCTCGGTCTGGAGGTTGGCCAGACGCGATTCGCGGCTCTGCACCATCGACACCAGCGGCTGGTCGTTGCCTTCGTAGCCCTTGAGCTTGTCTTCGATGCTCGTCAGCGTGTCACGACGCTCGCCGCTGATGCGGCTGGTCAGCGCGCCGTTCTGAGCGACCAGGTAACCCACGAGCGTGCGCTGCTCGCTGGTCTTGGCCTGCTCAAGCAGCGCGCGAACCGCGTCGCTGTTGCGTTCATTGCCCACGATCTCCGCGTTCTGCGCGACCATGTCGGCGTTCTTCTTCTTCTCGTCGCTGTACTTGCTGAAGAAGACCGCGAAGGCCACGAAACTGGCCAGACCGAGCACGGCGAAGATGACCGTGGTGACGATGAGACCGGTGGAGGCGCTGGTACGACTCGCCATGCTGATTGCTCCGCTGCGTTCTAATAGCTTCCGCCTGCCCAGCCGCGCCGGGAAGGCTTTGGTTCCACTTCCATACGCCTGGAATCACTCCCAGGTCGCACACAAGCCCGTTCTCGCGTTCGCATTGTCGCCAATGACATCCGCGAGGGTGTAGAGGATAGCAGGATTTCGTCTGGCGTGTGAGGCCCATCCCATGAAGTCCGTCCGCACCCACTCCTCACAAACGCTGAACGGCGACTAGAGCTTCTGGGCTTGCTGCAGCAGGTTCATCAGCCGGGTCTCTTCCGTCGCCTCGCGCTGCAGGGTCTCGGCCATTCGCTGAAACGCGGCGAGGTCCTCATCCGCCTCGAATCGCAGCAGTTCCCCGTCGTGCTCCCACTGGCCCCAGCGCGTGTCCAGCAGCGTCAACATCTCGCGCATGCCCGCGCACAGCCGCTCTTGATTCAGGAAGAACTGCATCTGCAACTCGCCCACGCGGCGGGCCGAGGCGGACGCCTCCTTCGCCCGGGCCGGTCGCACCCCGGCTCTGATGTACGCATTCTCGACATCATCCATCGTCACGCCAAACTCCCGCTTGGCATCGCTCAGCCCGCGATCGACATTCGTCAGCAGTGCGAGCCGCGACTTCACCTGCGACTGCTCCGTGACATCCTTCATGTCAATTGCGCCCGCCGCGAGAAAACGCTGCAAAGGCACGGAGTACAGCGCCTGCGAACTGATCGATCGGCGCATGACATCGACGCTGCCGCGAAAGAGGGCGATTTCGCTGTCGTTGAGGTCGGATTTTCGCGCGTCCACCAACTGCTGAAACTCGCCGAGCCGCGCGTCCACGTCGACCTTGCTCGACGTCTGCATGTCCGTTGTGATCGACTGTGAGAGGCGTTGCATGTCGGCCAGCAGCGCCTTCGCTGCCGGGCTGGGGGGCGGATCGCGCTTCAGCCCGATGGTCGCGACCCGTATCACCAGTGAGAAACTCATGACTGTGATGAACGCGATGGTGCCCAGCCGCGACGATCGTGCTGATCGACCGGTGGCGAGATACAAGATCCCCGCGAGCAGTCCCGCGAAGATCAGCGCGCCAATCCACTGACCGACGCCATACGCGACGTTTGTCTCAGCCGAGCCGCTCAGTAACAGCTTGACAACCACCGTCGCGATCAGCGCGAGCACCGCCACGCCGACCGCCACCCAC
>DATGWV010000341.1:0-13546 GCA_035299305.1 Phycisphaerales bacterium
CCCTGGGCGCCCCCATCGACGACAAGGGCCCGATCAACACGACCCAGTTCCGCAAGGTCGACATCATCGCGCCGGGCATCGCTGAGCGTCAGCCCGTGCACGAGCCCATGCAGACCGGTATCAAGAGCGTTGACGCCATGATTCCCATCGGTCGCGGCCAGCGCGAACTGATCATCGGCGACCGCAAGACCGGCAAGACCGCCATCGCCGTCGACACGATCATCAACCAGAAGCAGTACTGGGGCACCAAAGACGCCATGGTCTGCATCTACGTCGCGGTGGGTCAGAAGGACTCGACCGTGGCGGGCGTCGTTGAAACGCTCCGCAAGGCTGGCGCGATGGATTACACCATCGTTGTGAACGCCGGTTCGTCGGCTGCGGCCCCCATGCAGTACATCGCGCCCTACTCGGGCACGTCGATGGCTGAGTACTTCATGTGGAGCGGCAAGACGCCCGGCCAGACGCTGGCCAACGGCGCTCCGATGCCCAAGCACGCCCTGTGCATCTACGACGACTTGAGCAAGCAGGCCGTGGCCTACCGCCAGATGTCGCTGCTGCTGCGTCGTCCGCCGGGCCGCGAAGCCTACCCCGGCGACGTGTTCTATCTGCACAGCCGCTTGCTCGAGCGCGCCACCAAGCTGAGCGATGAAAACGGCGCGGGCTCGATCACGAGCTTGCCCATCATCGAAACGCAGGAAGGCGACGTCTCGGCGTACATCCCGACCAACGTGATTTCGATCACGGACGGTCAGATCTACCTCGAACCCGAACTGTTCTTCTCAGGCGTGCGTCCCGCCGTCAACGTCGGTATCTCGGTGAGCCGCGTGGGTGGTAACGCTCAGGTGAAGGCCATGAAGAAAATCGCCGGCTCGCTGCGTCTGGACCTTGCAGCGGCTCGCGAACTCGAAGCGTTCGCGCAGCTGGGCACGGAACTCGACAAGGCCACGCAACGCCAGCTCGACCGCGGCCGCCGCTTCGTTGAGCTGCTCAAGCAAGGCCAGTACACGCCGTTCATCGTGACCGACCAGATCGTCTCGATCTTCGCCGGCACCAAGGGCTTCATGGATGACATCCCGGTGAGCAGCGTCCGCGCGTTCGAAGACGGCCTGCTGAACCACATGAAGGGCATCGCGAAGCCGGTGTATGACGAGCTGGATCAGAAGAAGGCTCTGGACGCCGAACTTGAGAAGAAGCTGACGAACGAGATCAGCAAGTTCAAGGCGGGGTTTAAGAAGTAAGGTTGACAACCTGACAAGTCAAAATTAGCCCCGCGAATGCGGGGTTTTTTGTTGCGTGATTCACGGCTCTCGATAGCATGAGCGTGAGTTCGCCCACAGTTTCACGGTGCAGGTTGCGAGGAGAATTGTAATGATCTCTAGAAAACGAGGATTCGGACGCGCACTTGGGATTATCGCGGTCGTAGCCGGTGCGGATGTGCAAGTGATCGCTCAATCTCTGCCCGGCGGATCAGTGGTGGTTGCCTCGCGTCGGTACGGCAGCGTGTATGGACCGGTACAACGGTCGGACTTCACGAACCTGATCGCTGGGCCCGATCTGAGTCAAGTTGCAGCACCGGTGCGTGGAATTGGACAATCTCTTGCGGGCCCGAGCCTCGCACTGGTAGCACTTTCCCCAACGCTCCTTGTTGCTGCACCGGGCACGACGCCAGGCAGATTCCGCATTGATTTGGCATCGGGTGACCGAACCTTGCTCACGGGAACAGATGGACCGTTGTGGACGGGAGGGGGCGACATGATCGCCTTGGACAGCGACACCGTTTCGGCGATTGCCGATGATTTTGATCGCCCACTGGCTACGTCGGATCCGAAGCTGCTGATCTACAGAATCTCTACCGCGGAAACTTCGTTGGTAAGTTCTGTCACAAGAGGCGATGGCGTGGTGATGTACCGCCCACGCGCGCTTGCGAGGATTGATCAGAACACCGTTGCTGTCGTGGAGTTCGGCGGAGCGAGTTCGCTTCTTTATAGCGTGGATCTCACAACGGGCAATCGATCGGTCATCTCCACCATTGGAACTGGCGCGACGAATCGGTACACGGCCACTGCAGGCGTTCGCTCCGCAGCGGCGAGTCCGATCTCGGTCCGCGGATCCGGTCCCCGCTTCGCCCGACAGATGCGGGGGGTTGCGTTCGTGGCAAATCAACTGATTGTGTCAGGAACCGCAGACGCAACATTCGTTGGTGGATTTGCTCGCGTGGATCTGACGACTGGTGATCGAACTCTCGTGGCAGGCATCGCGCTTGATGCTGGCTCGCAGATCACCGTCCCCTTTGCCAGCGGATCTGATTCATATGTGCCAGGTGCGCCAACTGCGCTCCAGACCCTTGACGATCGCTCGCTGACTTTCATTGAGACATTCGGTCCTGATCGGGTATGGGTGTGGGACGTGGTTGACAATCGCGTTCGCGAAGCTGCGGACTTGACGCCACAGATCGTCTTCCAACTTCCCGCCAATCGCGCTGAGCTAAGCGGACTCGCACTAACACCTTGTACGGGGAGCAATCCGCCATTCACGGTGCAGCCCCGAGAGACGAGCGTAACCAGTTGCGTCGGCGGCACAACAGAGCTGCGAGTATTGACTTCTACGCCCGGCCCATTTCGATATGTCTGGAAGCGAAATGGCACGGCTATAGATCAGATCGCGATCCCCTCTGCTGGGACCGCGTCACTTTCGATTCGCGACTTGGAAGCGAATCAATCAGGAACTTACACATGCGTAGTTTCCGGAGCTTGCGGGTCGGTTGAAAGCCAGCAGATCACGTTGACCGTTGAGGTTGGCTGCTGTGACTCCATCGACTTCAACCGCAACACTGTCTTCCCCGAAGACCAAGACGTCATCGACTTCTTCAACGTCCTTGCCGGCGCGGATTGTCCATACGCCCCGCCCGTTGGGCAGGTGTGCGACATCGACTTCAACAACAACACCGTCTTCCCCGAGGATCAAGACGTCATCGACTTCTTCACCGTGCTCGCCGGCGGCGAGTGCTCGTGAGCGGCGTTTGCGCCCGGTACAACTTGTTCGCGGCTTCCCGATGAGCCATCTTCTCAACGAACCCGGCAACGACGCCGGGTTTTTTCATTTTTTCTGGCCCGACTCGATCAAACTCTGCGCCTCTGTTTCTGCATCATGGAGACGCGAGACCGACGACCTGCGCGAGCTGGCTATCGGTCGTGTGCTTGCGGCATTCGCGTCATTGTGATCAATGAGCGTGTCGTGCACTGTCGCCCGGTGTTGACGGTGGAGCGGTGAGTGCGAGCGAAGTCACGCAGCTCGCAGCATCGACGGTGGCGTGCAGATGCGTTGCACTGGGAGTTCGAGTATGGCACGGTGGGACATCCGAAGCGGTTTCATTTCATTGAGCCTGTGCGCGCTGGCTTCGGGTCAGTGCGCTCCGGGGTGGGAGCCGGGCCTGCCCAACGGATCGCTGGGCGGCCCGGTCAGTGGGTTGCTTTCCTTTGACTTCGACGGTGCGGGGCCGCAGCCCTCGCAGCTTGTCGCAGGCGGATCATTCTCCGTCGGCGGATATGGCAACCATCTCGTGGCGAAGTTTGACGGCCAGTACTGGCGGCCGGTCAAGTTCAGTCCGACGCTGACAGCCGGCGGCGTGTACGCGATGGTCGTTCACAACGGCCAACTGACGGTTGCCGGTAACTTTAACTCCATGCATGGAACGCCCGCCCTGAGCGTGGCAACATGGAACGGCACCGACTGGCAGGCGATGGGAGCCGGCTTCAACGGCTCTGTCAACGCCATGGCGGTCTACAACGGCGAGCTCTACGCGGGCGGTGCGTTCACACAGTCGGGCAGCACGCCAACACTGCGATTGGCGAAGTGGAACGGCACAGCATGGGTCGCGGTTGGCGGTGGCATGACCAGTGCATTCACGCCCGCGGTCTACGCGCTGGCGGCCATCAACAACCGTCTGTATGTGGGCGGGTACTTCCAGCAAGCGGGCGGCGTCGCCGCGACGAATCTCGCGGCTTGGAATGGATCGACCTGGAGCGCTGTCGGCAATCCGTCGCATCCCGTTCGCACGCTGGCGACGTATTCGAACGCGACGGTCGGCAGCGCGCGGCTGTTCATAGGCGGGGATTTCTTCACGATCAACGGTCAATCCGCTACTAGCACTGCCGTGCTGCGCTTTGATCCTGTGAACGGCGATTCCTGGTCAACGTATGGCGCGCCGGGCGGCTTGCGATGCGAGCAGTTGCACGTGGTGCCCGTCGGGCTCACATCGTTTCAAGTCAACGGAGTCTTCAGCGGTAGCTCGGGCATTTCACAGATCCATCGCGTCGTCAACAACGTGTGGACGCAATTGCCCCAGCCAAGTTCGTTTGGTCGCAGACTGGCGACACGGCTGAACACGCTGCACGTGGGAACCAGCGGCGGTGATGGCAAGTCATCCGTACAGAGCTTCGACGGGACGACGTGGACACCCATCTCGACCGATGCGAATCCCGGCCCCATCAGCGACATGGTGAATATGCCGGGTGGTGACATCGTCGCGCTCGCGCCGCCGGTACTGAATCTCAGCGCTTTCGTCACGCAAATCCGTCGCCGCAATCTCGCGACCGGTGAATGGACCACCATCGTCAACGATCCGTTCGCGGACTTTGTCGACCTGATGCCGCTGACGGCGACAACCTTTGCGGTCGTCGACAATATTCGGAGGCAGGTGCGTATCTGGAACGGGTCGAACTTCAGCGATCTGGGGAACTTGAGCGACGCTCTGATTCATGCTGTGGCGCGCGCGCCCAATGGCGACATCATCGCGGGCGGAATCTTTGGGGCCGCGAGCGGCGTCCCGGTACAGAATGTCGCGCGCTGGATCGGAAACGTGTGGACGCCCATGGGCGGACTTGACTCACTGGTTTCGGACATCCTGGTGACCCGCAACGGAACGATCTACGCGTGCGGAAGTTTCTCGAACGCAAGTGGCCTGCCGGCATCGCGCATCGCCCGGTGGAACGGCGTCATCTGGGAAGGGCTGGGTTCCGGCTTGGATGGATCGTGCACGCGCATGACGGAACTGGCAGATGGCTCCATCGTCGTCACAGGAGGTTTCACCACCGCAGGCGGCGTGCCTGCGCGAGGACTCGCGCGCTGGAATGGGACAACGTGGTCGGCGCTGGGAAGCAACATGCCGACCAGTGGATGGACGATCGATTCGCTTCTGGCGCTGCCATCGGGCGGCTTGATCGTGGGTGGGAACTTCACGTCCATTGGCGGCGTGACCACCAATCACGTCGCCCGCTGGGACGGCTCCAACTGGCACACGCTGGCTCAAGGTATCGAACTCGGTCAGGCTTCCACGAAGGTGACATCACTCGCGATGGACGGCCCGAGTGCAGTCGCAGTTGGCGGATGGTTCTCAGGACCTGTCGGCGTCGACTCGGCGAACTTCGCAGTGTTCAATCTGGCGCAATCGGGCTGCTGCGACTCCATCGACTTCAACCGCAACACTGTCTTCCCCGAAGACCAGGACGTCATCGACTTCTTCAACGTCCTTGCTGGCGCTGATTGCCCGTACACCCCGCCGGCTGGGCAGGTGTGCGACATCGACTTCAACAACAACACTGTCTTCCCCGAGGACCAAGACGTCATCGACTTCTTCACCGTCCTTGCGGGCGGCGAGTGTTCGTGAGCGGCTGCGTCGCGATGCGGTCCGCGAGTCGACTCTCCCGCTGCACGGCGCTCGCGTCGATGGTTGGCGGAGGACGAGTCGATGACAGAAAGACTTCGAGCCCGGCGGCATCGCCGGGTCTCTTCTTCCGCAGAAGCGCCGACCCGTGACATACCTCACCGATTTCCAGAACTTTCTGTCAAGCACCTCGCCTTCGCGGCCTAGGTCCTGACGGAGCAGGTGTCGTTTCCGGCTCGTCCGGGTGTGGTCTTCATGCCATGCTCGCCTGTCGCTGGAGGTCCAACCGCTCAAGGAGACCCGCGATGGTTATCACAGCTTCCACCACAACGCGCACGAACTTCTCGCGAGCGAGCAGCGTGCTCATGCTCCTTGCGGCGGCATGCGGACAAGCGCGCGCACAGTGGACGGTCACGCTGCTCAACCCCGATGGTCCGCAGTCTGAGTCGCAAGCGCTCGCTGCATCGGGTACCCAACAAGTGGGCGTCGCGAACGGCTTCGCGACGATCTGGAATGGCACGGCGGGCTCGCAACAGACGATTCAAGGGCCCGGATTCAGCACATCGCAGTTCAACGCTGTCGTCAATGGCCAGCAAGTCGGCTGGGTGCGCGCAGGTCTCAATCTTCACGCCGCACGATGGTCCGGTACGCAGGCGTCGTTTGTGAGTCTCCATCCGCTCAACGCGATCGAATCCGAAGCACTCGCCACCAACGGCTCGCAGCAAGGCGGCTGGGCGTTCGTCATCGGTCAAGGCACGCGTGCGGCGCTGTGGAACGGTTCGGCATCGTCGTGGATCGATCTCTCGCCGTCAATTGCTGGCAGTGAATGCAAAGTGCTGGGTATGTCCGGCTCGCAGCAAGTGGGGTACGTCAACCTTGCGACATCAGGCGCGCTGCTCGCAAGTTTGTGGTCCGGCTCCTCGGCATCGTGGACCAATCTCAATCCGTCGGGTTCGTCGGGCTCAATGGCGCGAGCGATTTCCGGCACACAGCAAGTGGGCTATGCGACAACATTCGATTTCAGCCACAGCGCGTGCGTCTGGTCGGGGTCTGCGGGCTCATGGGTCGACATCGGCCATCTTGCAACGGGCTCAGACCTCTCTGACTGCCTCGCGACCGACGGCATCACGCAAGTCGGCCTCGCGCGCATCGGTGGCGAGGAGCGCGCGTTTGCGTGGAACTATCCCACCGAGAACGTGACTGACTTGCACGCACTGCTTCCTTCTCGTTTCGTTTACTCCAACGCCACCGGCGTCTGGAGCGATGCCACGACGACACGCGTCGTTGGATGGGCCTACGACGGCGAGAACGAACGCACTGAAGCCATTCTGTGGACACGAACCGCCGGCGCATGCACGCCGCCCAGCATCACCAATCAGCCTGACCCGTCGCAGGTGTGCGATGGTGCCAGCGCCGTCTTCTCCGTCAGCGCGTCCGGGTCCACGCCGCTTACGTATCAATGGCAGTGGCGCCCGCCGGGGGAAGAGTTCTTCGTCGTGATGGTGAATGGCTTGAACATCCATCCCTTCACGCAGCAGCCCATCTTTGAGACGCCAAGCGTCGGCGCTGCGAGCGTCACCGTCACACCAGTCGCGGGCGCTCTTGCAACGAGCATGGGTGTTCGCTGCTACGTGACCAACCCGTGCGACGCGGCCATGTCAAACCTCGTCGAACTTACGCGCAGCACGTCCTGCTGTGACTCCATCGACTTCAACCAGAACACCGTCTTCCCCGAAGACCAAGATGTCATCGACTTCTTCAACGTGCTTGCGGGCGGCGCGTGCAGCCCGGGCAACACCTGCAGCGACATCGACTTCAACAACAACACTGTCTTCCCCGAGGATCAAGATGTCATCGACTTCTTCACCGTCCTCGCCGGCGGCGAATGCTGACCACAATGGCCGGTTTCGCCGAGGGTCGGGCCCATCGCAATTCCAGAGCGAAGAACGCGTGTATCCGGCACGCGTTCTTTTTTTGTCCCTCTTTGCCCACTCGTTCGCATGTCCCCTTGCCGGGTTGTTTCTCGGCACAGGAGGTTGTGTTATGGCTGGTGTAATGCGGAGTCGTTGTTTCGTGTCTTGTCGTGTCGCGGCGCTTCTGGCGCTGGCAGGTTGCTCGGTCGCGACCTCTGCCCAGCAATCGTGCGAGCTCGTCGTGAAGCCTGATCCCAACTTCAACTTCACGGCGATTGCCAACACGCCCGTGCTCAACGATATTCTGCTGTGGGACAAGGACGGGCCGTTCGGGCCACTGCCTCAGCGCATCTTGCTCGCGGGCGGGCTGACCAACCCGGGCAACCAGACGGTCAATCACATGATCGTTTCGTACGACCCCGTTGCAGGGACGTGGGAGCCGGTGGGCGGCGGCTTTCGACCCGGCAACGGCACGGCGACTGCGGCAGCGGTGATGCCCAACGGCGATGTCATCGTCACGGGCGGCTTCACGCAGATCGGCGACACGCCCGGCGGCGGGCCACTCGTGAATGCCAATCTCATTGCCCGCTGGGACGGCACGCAGTGGAACGCGATGGGCTCAGGCATTCAGCCCACGTCGGGCTTTGGCGTCTTTGACATGGCGGTGACGCCTGCGGGTGAATTGATCATTGTGGGTGCGCAGCAAGGCGCGGGGGGCGTGGCGAGCCGGTTCATCACCAAGTGGACGGGTACGCAGTGGGTGGCGATGAACAACGGGTTGAACATCGACGTGAACGCGTCGCTCGCGCGGTGCGTGGCGGTGAGCGCGAACGGCACGGTATACGTGGGCGGCCGGCTGCAGAACATGGGTGACATCGTGCGCTGGACGGGCACGCAGTGGGAGTCGATGGGCGCGGGGCTGGGCGAGTGCTTCAACATCGTCATTGATCCCTTTGATCAGCAACCCATCGCCATCACGAACTTCATTCCGGGCGTGCCGAGCAGCCAGCAGTCGCAACTGGCGAAGTGGAACGGCTCGTCGTGGCAGCCGCTGGGCAATTCGCTGCAGAATGCCAACGCGGTGACGGTGGGTGCCGATGGGCGGGTTTACGCAAAGTCGGGCATCGATCTGCGCATGCTTGATCGCCGGACCAACACGTGGGTGCCTGTGCCCGGGGCGCCTCAACTGCTGTACGAGCGGCTCTTCGCCATGCCCGATGGCGACCTTATCGCTGTGGCGCAGTCCGGACAGCAGCGGCTGCATCGCTTCGGCCCTCCCGCAGATTGCCCGCTGGTGGCGACCAACTTTGACACGGCGAGTGACTTCTCGGCCAACTGGACGCATCGCAACTTCACGAGCACGTGGCAGGGCCCGGTGGTTGACACCACGCCCGGCAAGCTGCTGCCTTCGGCCGAAGCAGTGACGCGCATCGTGAACCAGGAGCCTGTTTACTACGCGACGCCCGCGGCGTATCGCGGCGACAAGAGCGGCGCGTACGGCGGGCGCATTCGTGCGGAGCTGTCGGGCCTGCAGACCAGTTGCGTGAGTGTGGGTGAGAGCCCCGCCTTCTTTGATGTGCGGCTGCGGGGGCTTGTCGGGGGCGTCGAGCAGGTGCTCGTGCGCCGCAGCGCGGACTTTGCGACGATGCGCGATCGGCGCGTGGCAAACATCCCGCTCACGCCCGACGGCTGGCAAGTAGGCAGCATGAGCGGGCCCAATGCGACCGCGCAGCAGCTCTTCGACGCGCTCAAGAACTTTCAAGGCTTCGAACTGAGCGTGAACGCGCCGGGTCCCTTGTGCAACACCGTCAACTTCGCGCTCGAGGATCTTGCGATCTACAAGCAGGAGCCCATCACCAGCTTCAACTGGAACGTGGGCAACTACGACTGGCGCTGGACGGGTGACGGCGACACCGCCCTCTTCCTCGTGCAGGCATATAACGACGGCGAGAGGTCGCTGATGTCCCAGGACGCATTCCAGGGGCAATGGCGCAACTACGTCGCGCCCCAGACGATGTTCGACGGCTTCCGCAACCGCTACGGCGGCATCTTGAGCTTCAAGATGCGCACGAGCACGACCGTGGAAAATGAGAACTTCCCCCTGGTGCGCATCGAGGCGCGCGACGTGGGCACGCTGCTCTACTTTGATCCCAACCCCCCGGGCACCACGCTCACTCCCTACTTCGTTCCCCTCTCCGCGAGCCCCGTGGACAGCAGCGGGCGCGGCTGGATCGTCGAGAATCTCAGCCCGCCGCTGACCGAGGCGTTCGTTCGCCGCGTGCTCGACAACGTGACCGCCGTCAAGATCCGCGCGGAGTTCTCTCGCGAGCCGGACTTCACCTGGCTCGATGACGTCGCGATCTCCACCACCTTCTCCAACCCCGGCTGCGATGACATCGACTTCAACAACAACACCGTCTTCCCCGAAGACCAGGACGTCATCGACTTCTTCAACGTCCTCGCAGGCCAGGAATGCCCCACCTGCAACGACATCGACTTCAACAACAACACTGTCTTCCCCGAGGACCAAGACGTCATCGACTTCTTCACCGTTCTCGCCGGCGGCGAGTGTTCGTGAACGAAGACTGACCCGGCAGGTGCTCTCGCCCCCTCTTGGGGCGTGAAATCACCGCTGATGCGTGGTTATCTGAACCGAAAACATGGCCCTTCTGACGCGCCGACTGCGCTGTATGACGGCAACCGCCGCCAGCAGCGCGGCGGTGCGCTGGAGGGCTTGCCATGTTTCAGCAGTTTGCACACGCCACACGTGCATCAATTCAGATCGGTCACCGCGCCTTGATGTTGGTCCTTGCGTGCTGTTCCGCAGGCATGCTCGCGCCGCACGCGGCAGCCCAGACATGCGAGCCCACGTGGTTGCCGGGCGAACCGGGGGCGAACGTCCAAGGCACCGTTGCTGCACTGATCAACTTTGATCCCGACGGCGCGGGCCCGGCAGGCAATCTGCTGATCGCGGGCGGGTCGAACCTCGTGATCCCCGGATACGACTCGCAGAAACTCATCGCGTTTGATGGGCAGTACTGGCGGCCGCTCGAAGTCGGTCCCGCGACCGGCAGCGTCAATGCACTCGCCATATTCAACAACCAGCTTGTCGTCGCAGGCAATTTCACGACCATCGCCGGCGTCGCCGCGACTGATGTCGCCACGTGGAACGGCACAACGTGGACGCCACTCTCCAGCGGCTTGGGCGACGGCTTCGCGAACGCCGTCGCCGTGTACAACAGTCAGTTGTACGTGGGAGGTTCGTACACAAACGGCGCTGCGACCAACGCCATCGCCCGCTGGACGGGCACGACATGGACATCCGTGGGTGGCGGCATGACGGGCGGTTCGCGACAGATCAATGCCCTGCTCTCGTTCAACGGCGTGCTCTTCGCGGGCGGCAGCTTCACCGCCGCTGGCAGCGGAGTCGCCAACAACCTCGCGAGCTGGAACGGCACAACGTGGTCCGCAGTCGGCAACCCCGACGACACGGTCTACGCGCTCGGGTCATTCAGCGGCATCGCCATTGGCTCCTCGCGCCTCTTCGTGGGCGGAGCATTCCAGAATATCGGCGGCATCGCATCCAACTTCGTTGCGTCGCTGCGCTTCGATCCTCTCAACGGCAATACATGGAACTCTCACACCGTCACGGGAGTTCCGCTCGCGGCATCGTGTCGAGCGCTGCAGATTCGCGGTTCCGGCATCACATCGTTTCAGATCAACGCCATCCTTCGCATCTCCGGCATCTTGGGGGGCGGCGGCTCACAAGGCGTCTATCGCCTGTCGGGTACGACATGGACCAATCTGATCGCACCCGGTTCGTCGACGTGCTTCGCCAATTACGCGGGCCAAATGACAACGGGGAGTTCGGGCGCCGCGACGAACGTCTACACATTCGACAACACCGCGTGGCGAGCCTTGGGCAAAGGAACACCCGGCCGCATCACCGCGATGGACGCCGGCGCAGACGATGTCTATGCAGGGACGGCCAGTACCATCGGCTCATTCACCTCGTGGCGTGTCAATGCACGCGACAACGCCACGGGTGCATGGAGGCAACTGGGCGGTCTCGTGGGCGAACCCATCAACACGATCCTCGTGCGCTCAAACGGCAATGTCATCGCCGCTGGCGAGTTTGCTCAGCTCGACGGTGCATCGGGCAAGATTGCCGAGTGGAACGGATTCATCTGGTCGCCGCTCGGCCTTGGCTTTGGTACCACCTCGGGCTTGAGCGTGAATGCACTCGCGGAGACTGCAACCGGCGACATCATCGCGGGCGGGTTCTTCAACACCGCAGGCGGCCAGACCACGTACGGCATCGCACGCTGGAACGGCATCGGCTGGTCGCCCGTCGGCAACGGCATCCTCGGCTCCGTCAACGCTGTGGCCATCGCGAGCAATGGCGACATCATCGCCGCAGGTGATTTCTTGTCCGCCAGCGGCACCGCCGCCAACAACATCGCACGCTGGAACGGCGTGAACTGGCTTCCGCTCGCGGGCGGACTGCCCAACGGCGAGGTCTACGCACTCGCGATTCTGCCCGATGGCTCAGTGGTCGCAGCGGGCTGGTTCGACACGGGCGGCGCGACGCCCCTTCGCAGCATCGCCCGCTGGAACGGCTCGGCATGGGCTTCCATGGGCACCGGTATCAGCAATGGCCCTTCCCAAGGATTCGTCGCCGCGCTGCGCGTGCTGCCCAATGGCAATCTCGTCGCCGCCGGCCTGTTCGACAATGCGGGCGGCGTGAACGTCAACAACATCGCACGCTGGGACGGCTCGACTTGGCGCGCCATGGAAGAAGGCGTCGCGGGCGGCACGCCTCTCTTGCTCGCGCCCTCTGTCGCGGCTCTCACCATCGACGCTGGCGGCACCCTCGTCGCGGGTGGCAGCTTCTTCACCGCAGGCGGCGAGCCCTCAGCCTACTTCGCACGCTGGGGCCTGCCGACCTTCGGCTGCTGCGACAGCATCGACTTCAACAACAACACCGTCTTCCCCGAGGATCAAGATGTCATCGACTTCTTCAACGTCCTCGCCGGCCAAGACTGCCCCACGTGCAACGACATCGACTTCAACAACAACACCGTCTTCCCGGAAGATCAGGACGTGATTGATTTCTTCACTGTCCTCGCGGGCGGGACGTGTTTGTAAATGACCAAATGGCCAAATTTCCAAATGGCCAAATGAGAGCCAGCAGACAGGCGCGCAGCACATCCCCTGCGCGCCTGTCTTCATTTGGAAATTTGGCCATTTGACCATTTGGCCATTTGGCCATTTGCCGCTGTCCCCGCCCACCCGCCTTGACACCCGGAGTAGTATGCCCTGCCAGCATTTCGCTGCGGAGCCGCGTCCACCATGAAACTTCGCCTGGGTTCACTCATCGTCACCGCCTGCCTTGCTCACTCGGCTTTGGCCCAAACGGCTCGGCCCTTCCAGGACGAAGTCATTTATCAGATCATGCCGATCGCCTGGCGTGACTCCAACAACGACACGCAGGGCGGCACGACGCCGACGCGTTTCGGCGACTTCGGCGGCCTTTCTTCCGCCGCCAGTCTCGACTACCTGCGCGATCTTGGCGTGACGATGATCTATCTCCAGCCCGTTTTCCCCTCTGCCGCATACCACGGCTATCAACACGGCCCCGCCGACACGCTCAATACCCGCTTCGGCACGCAGGCCCAGCTCCAAGCGTTCATCGATGGCGCTCACGCGCGCGACATGAAAGTCATTCTCGACTTCGTCGCGTATGGCGTCTCGACCAACTCTCCGTACTACGCCTCCGCCGTCAACAACCCCGCAAGTCAGTACGACTCCTGGCTTGCCTTCACCAACGCCGGCAACACGCAGTTTCAGGGCTACACCTTCAACACCTGGAACGGCAGCAGCGTCGGCTTCATTCACTGGAATCTCGCCAACGCCTCTGCCGCTGCGACCGTGACGAACTGGGCCCGCAAGTGGCTCGACCCCAACAACG
>DATGWV010000342.1:0-2112 GCA_035299305.1 Phycisphaerales bacterium
GCATATCGTCTTCTGGGTTACCCATAATACTGACTCCATATCTGGTCGAAGTGCCGACATTGGTTTCTTGTCCAGGATCCGCCCCAATTGCGCAGAGATTCGACAAACTCAGCGAGGTGGAGAAGCCATCACGGCGATGCGGGGCGAGCGTGCCTCGATTGACGATCTCGTTTGTGCCGTCTTCGTAGTAAACAACAATTTCGTACGGGACGCCGAAGTCTCGGTAGTTGACGAGGGCGATGTGCTCGTTGACAGTCGAACTCTTGAATCCTTCTGCGCTGAACTGGCGGGACCAGTGTTCGACGGTGAAGGACGTGTATGCGATGCCCTTACTTCGGTTGACGACGAGAATTTTGCCGGTGCCGTATCCCAGGCTGTTACCGATGGGAAAGCTGTACATCGGCAAGTTGTTCTGCGCGCCTGGGAGGAGGTCCGCATAGGCGTAGAAGAGATCCTCCTGATCGGGAAGGCCATTGTCGTTGGAGTCGATGTAGAGCTCGCAACCGATGGTTTGAGAATATCCAGTGGCGAGGAGAACAAACGTGCTGACGTCACCATCGAAGAGTCGAGACTGAGGCGGTATAGCAACACTGATTTGCACCGAGGTGTCGACGAGCGTGTACCACAACAACCCAATCTGGGGCGCTCGCAGTGGCGAGCTGTAATCCAGATCGGCACGACCGTCGAGATTGATGTCGCGCACGTCGCTCCAGTACAAGGAGCTGATGCCGGTATGTGAGGCGAGTATGTACGGCGCGGGAGCGGACTGAGAAAGCGAGAAAGTGCCTGGGTCAGAGAGCGCGAAATAGACAGAGGCGGTGCCGCTCAGGAACTGACTGATTGGATTGCGAACGTACAACAAATCCGCGCGACCGTCGCCATCAAAGTCGGCGGAGCGCATGTACTCAGGGACGTTCACTGAACGACTCAGGGAAAACCGGCCGTCGGCCGTGCCAAACCGCATCGTTCGACGATCAAACGAGATCCCATCGAGGAGACCGTCGCCCGTGAAGTCGGCGAAATCGAAATACTCCCCTGGCGGAACGTTCGCAGGAGTGAACGTTCCATCCTGCTGCTGCAAACGCACGTCAACAGTGCCGGTGGCGCTGCGCGTCCACGTCACCACGTCGGGCCGACTGTCGCTGTCGATTCGGCCCACCTGCATCATTGATCCAGCGGCGACGGACCACTGGCTGATGATGGTGAAGGTCGCGGGTGCCGTGAGGTCGTAGACACGCACGATGTTGTCTGTGGGAGAGAGCGCGACGCTTTCCAGATCGCTGTCGCCGTCGAGGTTGACAAGCGTGCCCAGATTGGCGGGCATGGACACGGGCGAGCCGACAGTGAAGTTGCCGGTTCCGTCATTGAGCAGCATCTTGCCAGCGAAGGTGATGTCAATGTCGCTGTCGCCGTCAAGATCGAGGGCGTAAAAGCGCGTGATGGCGCCGATGGGCTCAGGAAACGTGAGGGTGTAAGCGGGTTCGGCGGACCAGGCGCCCGGCGAGGTCTGTCGACGGACCTGCACCCGCACGGCGTTTGCCTGCAGCGCGTCGCGCAAGTTCACGCCGTCAACGTCGCCGTCGTTGTCGAAGTCGGCCATGACATCGGACACGCTCGAGAGGGGAAGCTGCTGGAACGTACCAGATAGCACCAGTCGCGATTCCAGAGGTTCGGCGAGAGTTGCATGTGGTGCGGTGAGAAGCATCCGCAACCGGCTGTGCGTATGTGACAGCAGGCGGAGCGACAATGCGTGAACAGAAGAGCGCATGGCGTGTGGTCCTGACTTGTGACGTGCTTGCGGAGTTAACGGTCAGCGGCGGTGCCGAGTCGGGCATCACTCCTTTTGTTCTTCTTCGTCTTCTCCCGCCCAGTCGCTGTAGTCCCAACCGACGAGTTCCTGATCGTGGCCTTCCCACGGGCTGCTGCCGTGGCGGCGTTTCTCGAAGGCGGTGGCGAGGTCTTGCTCGTTTTCGATGCCGGTTTCGTAGGCGTTGCGCTGCTTGTCATCGAGCAGGGCGGTGATTTCCTTCACGAGGTCTTTGCGGACGCGGGCTTCCTTCTTCTGGCGTTCCATGCCCTCGGGGCTTTGCATGCGTTCCCAATACGGCTTTT
>DATGWV010000343.1:0-4030 GCA_035299305.1 Phycisphaerales bacterium
GCAGGTTCCACCATCTGCTACCTTGCTGTGCGCATGAAGGGCAAGCTCGGCTACGACGACTTGCTCGATGCCTTCGGCGTCCACGGCGTGGGCGGCATGATCGGCGCGATTCTCACCGGCGTCTTCGCCACCGCCAACACCGCGCAGAAGGGCCTGATTTACGGCGATTCCTATCAGTTCGAGCACCAGTTGCTCGGCGCAGGCGTTGGCGCAGGCTTCGCCGTCATCATGACCATCCTCATCGCCGGCGCACTCAAGTTCACGCTGGGCCTGCGCGCCACCGACGCCCAGGAACGCGACGGCCTCGACATCACCCTCCACGGCGAACGCGGCTACCACGCCGACCTCATGTCATAACAACCGCCCAGAGCGACTCTCGAAATCACGAACCAACACGAAGCCCGATCACCGTTACCGCGCAACAGATTCCCTTCGTGTAAAAACATGTCAAACTCCCCTAGTGCCTAGTCCCTGATCCCTAGTCCCTTCTCCCTATGAAACTTCTCATCGCCATCATCCGCCCCGATCGTCTCGAAGCCGTGCAACTCGCGCTGCGCAAAGTACTCGATGAAAACGACACCTACCGCATCACCGTCAGCCCGGTTGAAGGGCACGGCGCGCAGCAAGGCGAAGTTGAATTTGTGCGCGGCCAGAAAGTCCGCCCCCGCATGATTCCCAAGTTGCAGGTCACCATCGGCCTCAACGACGACTATGTCGAAAAGGCCATCGCCGCCGTGGTGGACGGCGCACGGACCGGCAGCGTGGGTGACGGCAAAATCTTCATTCTGCCGCTGCAGGAGTGCATTCGCATCCGCACGGGCGAACGTGGCGGCGACGCGATTTAGCGCGTTCTTGATGCGAAAAGCAAGAGAATTTCGCAGCCGCCGGGCGGTCATCCAATAATCCCGACCTATGCCCACGAGCAAACGCGGCAAATCCAACAGTCCCGACGCCGCAGTCGATGCGCGTTTCTTCCATCGCGACCTCTCCTGGCTCGCGTTCAACCAGCGCGTGCTCGCGCAAGCGGCGGACGAATCCATGCCGCTGCTCGAACGCGTGCGCTTCATCTCCATCTTCACCAGCAACCTCGACGAGTTCTTCATGAAGCGCGTCGGCCTGATCAAGCGTCAGGTACACACGGGCATCGACACGCCCAGCCCCGACGGCCGCACGCCGCGTCAGCAACTCAACGCCATCCGCGAACACGTCGCCCAACTCGTGCAGGAACAAGGTCGCCTGCTCGAGAAAGAACTGCTGCCCCAGCTCGCCAAAGAAGGCATCTTCATTCTGCGCTGGAACGATCTGAACGACAAAGAGCGCGAGCATGTCGGCGCGTGGTATCACGAGCATGTCTTCCCCGCGCTCACGCCGCTCGCGGTCGATCCAACACACAAGTTTCCGTTTATTTCGAACTTGTCCAACAACGTGGGCGTGCTGATCGATCCGCCTGCGGGCAGCGTGCGCACGCCGGCGTTTCCGAGTGAACTGCTGGGTAAGCGCACCAAGAAGGATGTCGCCGAGCCGACGTTCGCGCGTGTGAAGATCCCCGTGGGCATGTCGGCGTTTGTCCGACTTGCGAACAACGCCGAGAAAGGCAAGACGCCGACGTATCGCTTCATCAGCGTGCAGGAAGTTGTGCGCAACAACCTGGGCGAACTTTTCCCGGGCGTGCAGGTGCAGGACAAGATCAACTTCCGCGTCACGCGCAGTGCAGGCATTCAGAAGGACGACCTCGACACGGGCAATCTGCTGCAGAGCATCGAGGCCGATCTCAAGCAGCGCAAGTTCGCCCGCGTCGCTCGGCTGGAAATTGAGCAGGACGCCAACCCCACCGTGCTGCGCTGGCTGCTCGACAAACTCAATCTCGATCCGCAGGACGTGTACGAGCGCGCGATGGGCATCGACTATCTCGCTATCAGCGAGATTTGCGATGTCGATCGGCCCGATCTCAAGCACAAGCCGTGGAAGCCCGTGGTGCCCGCGCGGCTTGCGCCGGTGGCGACCAAGTCCGCCGAGCACAATGCCAGCCAGTTCTTTGCGAGCATCCGCAAGCAGGACGTGCTGGTGCATCACCCGTATGAGAGCTTTGACGCGAGCGTTGAGCGCTTTATCGCCGCGGCGGCAAACGATCCTGACGTACTGACGATCAAGCAGACGCTGTATCGCACGACGCCGGACTCGCCGTTCATCGCGAATCTCGTGCGCGCGGCGGAATCCGGCAAGCAGGTGGCGTGTCTGGTGGAGTTGCGAGCGCGGTTTGACGAAGGGCGCAACGTGCGCTTCGCGCGGCAGCTTGAACGCGCGGGTGTCCACGTGGCGTACGGCGTCATGGGACTCAAGACCCACTGCAAAACCAGTCTGGTCGTGCGGCGTGAGAAGCATGGCCTGCGTTGCTACGCCCACCTGGGCACGGGCAACTACCACCCCAAGACCGCGCAGCTGTATACCGATCTGGGCATTCTGACCGCCGATGAAGAAGTGACGGGCGATCTTGTGCACCTGTTCAACTACCTCACGGGCATGGGCGCGGCGCCGCGATGCGAGACGCTGCTGGTCGCGCCGTTCACGCTGCGCGATCGCGTGAACAAGATGATCGAGCGCGAGATTGAACATGCCAAGAAAGGCAAGCCGGCGCGCATCTGGGCCAAGCTCAACGCAATGGAAGATCGCGACATGACCGAGCGGCTGTACGCCGCGAGTCAGGCGGGCGTGGAGGTGAATCTGGTGGTGCGCGGTTTCTGCTGCCTCATTCCCGGCGTGAAGGGACTGAGCGAGAACATCAAAGTGAGCAGCGTGGTCGGCCGATTCCTCGAGCACTCGCGCGTGTATCACTTCGCGGCGGGTGAAAGCGATCCGGCGGAGGGCGACTGGTACATCAGCAGCGCGGACTGGATGTATCGCAACCTGAGCAATCGCGTGGAAGTCGCGTGCCCGATTCGCGATCGTGATGCGAAGGCGAAGATCGCGCGGATGTTTGAAGTGCATGCGAGTGATCGCCGCAACGCGTGGGATTTGCAGGCGGATGGCGAGTACGTCAAGCGAACGCCCGGTAAAGACGCGAAGCAGCAGACGCCAGAAGCGGATGGCACGTTCATCACCCTCATGCGTGAAGCCGAGTCGGCGTAAGTTTTTTATGCGACTGTTGCAACGACGTTCTCGTACAGTTGCCCCATGAAGCAACTCATTGCATGCACCACGCTCGTGCTCGCGGCCGCCGCTGTCGCGCAGCCTGTCGTTCTCAAGGACAACGGTCCGTTCATCACGGCCCAAGGCACCGGCGCGAATGGCGCTGACATCAGTCTCGCGCAGCCCAACGCGGCTGGCGATGGCGTCACGTACATCGGCCTGGGTGTGACCAACAACACGCCCGCGGGCGGGCCCGGCTCGGGCGGTCCGTTCCGCAACGGCGATCAACTCACGATTCCCGCTGGCGAGACGTGGGACATTGACCGCGTCGAGTTCTTTGCGTTCCAGACGCAGTCGAGCAATTTCAGCACCGAGTTTCTGTACAGCGGCGCGTACATCGCGGTGTATGACCAGCTGCCCGGCGCGGGTGTGGAGCCGATCTATGGCGACTACACGACTAACCGACTGCGCGGCGGCGCGTGGACGGGCGCGTATCGCGTGAGCGGCACCGCCTTCACCAACCAGACGCGGCCCATCATGCGCGTTGACATCGACATGTCGTGGCTGCCGCCGCTGCCTGCTGGCGATTACTACTTCGCCGTCAGTCTGCTGGGTGACCCCGCGCGCACCGGCACGATTCAGGGCATTCTGGTCACGCCCAATCCGCTTGATGCGTTTGGCATCCGCTACGCGAACGTCGCGCCCTTCAACGGCTGGTTCCCCACGCCGCTCGAGTGGCCGTATCGCATCATGGGCACCGCCAGCACCGGCACGGCGTGCGACACGATCGACTTCAACCAGAACGGGGTCTTTCCCGAAGACCAGGACGTGGTTGATTTTTTCAACGTGCTTGCGGGCGGCGAGTGCAGCACGTGCAACGACATCGACTTCAACAACAACGGGG
>DATGWV010000344.1:0-4508 GCA_035299305.1 Phycisphaerales bacterium
GATCACGCTCTGGAAATCGCGCACCATCATCGGATAGGGGTGCGGTGGGCCAGGGCGATGGCTGGGTGCGCGGTTTCGACGCGCTCACGGGCAAGAAGCTCTGGGAGTTCGACCTGAACCCCAAGGACTCGGCCGCCGAGCTCGTCGTCTCGCGCGACGAGCCCTCTCCCGGCCCGCTCTGGTCGCCTCTCCGCAGCGCGCTGCTCGCCACCTGGCTCGTCGTGCTCGCGGCCATGGTCGGCCTCGTCTTCGTCGCGCGCGCCGCGACACAACTCGCTGAACGCCGCGGCCGCTTCGTCTCCGCCGTCACGCACGAACTTCGCACGCCCCTGACCACTTTCCGCATGTACTCACAAATGCTCGCCGATGGCATGGTGAGCAGTCAAGACGCCCAGCGCGAATACGCCAAGACGCTCTACGACGAATCCGGTCGCCTCGCCCGCATCGTCGAAAGCGTCCTCGACTACGCCCGCCTGGGTCGTGGCAAATCACAGCAGCCCGTCGACGAAACCTCCGTGGGCGACCTCCTTGATGGCATGCTCCCCGGACTCGTTGCCCACGCCGCCAGCAGCGGCATGACACTCGCCGTCGAAGGTCTCACAGACGACGTCCGCGCCCGCCGCATTCGCACCGACGGCAACCGTGTGCAGCGAGTGCTGCTCAATCTCGTCGAAAACGCATGCAAATACGCCAAAGACGCCGCCGATCGCCGCGTGCTTTGCATCGTAGAAGTCGAACACCGCGACCTGCGCATTTGCATCCGCGACTTCGGCCCGGGCGTCCCCGCGCGAGAGCGCGCCGCCATCTTCAAGCCCTTCACTCGCGGCGCGGCACACGCACACGGCTCCGTGCCAGGCCTGGGCCTGGGCCTCGCCCTCTGCCGCGCACTCGCGGAGCAATTGGGCGGCAGCCTCGCCCTCACAGGCCACGCCGGCGGCGCGGAATTCACGCTCACGCTCCCCCTTTCCGCGTGAACTTCGCCCGCCATCTACTTCATCCGATCACGCCGCGCCCGCGAAGCAACTCCACTTCGCACGCATTCATACACTGCCTCCGCGAGCCGTCCGCTCGCATGAGAGATGGAGACTTCGCCCGTTATGTCGCATCACGCAACCGCCGCCGTCGTCTCCGTGGGCGATGAACTCACACTCGGGCAAACGCTCGACACCAACAGCAAGTGGATCAGCGACCGCCTCGTCGCCATGGGCATCGTGCCCATCGAGCACGTCACCGTGCCCGACGATCTCAACGCTCACGTTGCCGCATTCACGCGCCTCGCGCAGCGCGTCGATGTCATCATCTGCTCAGGCGGCCTTGGCCCCACGCAAGACGATCTCACCCGCGACGCACTCGCCCAAGCCATGAGTGACACGCTCATCGAAGACCCCATCGCTCTCGCGCAAGTCGAAGCCTGGTACACCTCGCGGGGCCGCGTCATGAGCGCCAACAACCGACTGCAAGCCCTTCGCCCCACGCGAGGCGCAGCCTTGCAGAATCTCCACGGCACCGCTCCTGGTCTCGCAGGCCGCGTCAATCACTGCGACATCTTCTGCCTGCCCGGCCCGCCGCGTGAACTCTTCCCGATGTTCGATCAGCACGTCGCCCCGCGCTTGCGTCTGCCGCCGGGGCGCACCGTCGTCACGCGCGTCCTGCACACCTTCGGCGTCGCCGAAAGCGACCTCGCACAGCGTTTAGGCCCGCTCATGCAGCGCGACGCCAACCCACTCGTCGGCACCACCGCCAGCGGCGGCGTCGTCAGTATCCGCATGCGCTACGAAGGCCCACTCGCCCACGTCGACGCCGAATCACTGCTCGACAGCGTCGAGCGCACGTGCCGCGACGTCGCCGGTGCGTACATCTTCGGCGCTGGCACTGACACGCTCGCGAGCGTCGTCGTCAGCATGCTTCGCGCCCAAGGCCGCACCGTCGGCACCGTCGAGAGCTGCACTGGCGGCCTGCTTGGTTCATACCTCACCGAAATTCCCGGCAGCAGCGCGGCCTTCATCGGTGGCCTCGTTACCTATACCAACGCCCTCAAGACGCGCCTCGCACATGTCGACGCCGCGAACTTCGCCGAAGCCGGCCCCGGCGCAGTCAGCAAGGAAACGGCACGCGCCATGGCAGTGGGGGGCCTCCGCACGCTCGACTGCGATCACGCTCTCGCCATCACGGGCATCGCAGGTCCCGACGGCGGCACCGCAGCCAAACCCGTGGGCCTCGTCTACATCGCCTGCGCCACGCGCGGCGACGATGATGTCGACGTCCGTGCCTTCAAAATGCTCGGCGAACGTCAGAACGTGCGCGAATGGTCCGCCAAAACCGCGATGGCCATGCTCTGGCAAAAACTCAGTGGCCTGCCCACTGTGAAGATGCTGCGCGAAACACACTGAATACGTTGCAAAGTTCCAGCGCCTAAAGGCCAGCGTCGCACAACGCTCACTCGCCAGGAATGTACGAGATCGTCCCTTCCCACGGGCTGCTCGCCGTTGCGTACAGCTTCTTCGCAATGCGCCCGGCAAGATAACTCTGCCGCCCTGCGGTGATCGCATGCCGCATCGCATGCGCCATCATCACCGGGTTCTTCGCGTGCGCGATCGCCGTGTTCAGCAGCACGCCATCCGCGCCGAGTTCCATCGCGATGCTCACATCACTCGCGCTGCCCACGCCCGCATCCACAATCACCGGATACGTCGGATCGCCCTGCTTGAGCAGTTCCAGGCACAGCAGAATGTTGTTGCGGTTTAACACGCCCTGCCCGCTGCCTATCGGGCTGCCCGCCGGCATCACGCTCGTCGCACCGGCTTCCTTGATGCGCAGCGCCGCGATCGGATCATCGCTCGTGTACGCCAGCACCTCAAAGCCCTCCTTTACCAGCTCGCGCGTCGCTTCCACCGTGCCCATCGGGTCTGGCAGCAGCGTCTTCTTGTCCCCCAGCACTTCCAGCTTCACCCAGCTCGCGCCCGGGTTTCCCAGTTGCTCCAAGATGTCCCGCCCCAGCAGCGCAACGCGAATCGCATCACTCGCACTGAAGCACCCTGCCGTGTTGGGCAGAATCGTCAGTCGCTTGGTGTCAATGAAATCCAGCAGGCTCTGCCCCTGCTCGTTGTACAGCCGCTCGCGCCGCACCGCCACCGTCGTCACTTCACACCCGCTCGCCGCCAATGCATCGCGCATCGACTCGTGACTCGGGTACTTGCCCGTCCCCGTGAAAAGCCGACTGTGAAACGTCCGCGTCCCCACCTTCAGCGGCTTGTCGGCAGGATCAGCAATCAGCGAAAGACCGGCGGGCGTTGCACTCATGTCGCATTATTGCGAGCAAATCCCAGCGTTCCCGCGACTTCGCACAATCATCCCCCGCCCACCAGCGACACCAACTCAATCACATCGCCTGCCTGCAGCACTGTCGCTTCATGCAACGCACGTCGCACCAGCTTGCCATTTACTTCAGCCGCGACCGCCTGCTGCCCCATCCCCAGCGACTCAATCAACTGCCGCAGCGTGATCTCAGCCGCCAGAGGTGACTGCTTGCCGTTGACTGTGATGATCGCTGCATCAGCCATCGCGCACACCACTCCATCGCCTCACACATGCGGACTGACCAGAAAAAACCGCCCGATCACCGCTTCAAAGTGTTCGCCGTTCTCATCCACAAACTCATACGAGCCTTCCATCGTCCCCCACGGATATTCCAGCGGGCAGAAGCTCGTGTACTCGAAAAACTCACCGGGCGACAAATCCGGAAAGTGCCCGACAACGCCCTCGCCGTGGACTTCCTTGCGTTCACCCTCGCCATCGACGATGAGCCAGTGCCGCCGCAGCAGTCGGCAGCGCTTCTCGCCTTCGTTGGTCATGCGAATGCGATAGCCCCACGCGAACTTGTTGTGTTCGGGCTGGCTCTGCTCCGCGATGTAAAACGGCCGAACCACGACTCGCACACCATTGGTCACGGTGTTCGAACCAGGATCACGCGACGACTTGAGCGAAGCGGCGACAGTCACAACCAAGCCTCCCGAGGCTCCCCTACGAGCACGCGAATCGTAGCCTTCGCCGCCGGAAAACAACAAGATTCGTGAAGAATCGATCGCTGGCTGCAACGGACGGGACCGTGCGTTAGCCCGTCGGCTGTGCCACCAGCAAGCCGCGCAGGCTCCGCTCCACATCATCCACAAAGCGCTCGTTCTTGTAGTAATCGCGCAGCACCTCCTGCGCATTGCGAGCGATTTGTGCCGCCTTCTCGGGATGATTGAGATAGTGCTCAATCACCGACGCCGCGTCAGACAAGTCCCACTTCACCGGGATGTACGTCTCGTAGTCGACATAAATGTTCGGGCTCGTGATGACATGCTTCATCGACGGCTTCACCAGTAGCGCACCGCAGCACACCGCCTCATAATCGCGGAAGCACACTTCGCCCCAGCCAAACGGGCTGAACACCATCTTGCTGTTCAGCAACTCAAAAATGTACTTCCGCCGCGGCACGCGCTGGTAGTCCGAACACCGCCACTTGC
>DATGWV010000345.1:0-5009 GCA_035299305.1 Phycisphaerales bacterium
CCAAGCCAGCGACAAGTCATACTCAGGCCGCCGCACCTTCCCCGCCTTCGCTTCGTCTGTCCTGGGCTGCACCAAAAACGACGGCTTGCCAAGCTTGTAGCTCAGCGCGTCATTCGGGCACACGCTCACGCAGTCCAGACACTTCATGCACCCCGGATCAATCACCTGCCCGTAATCGCGCACTTCCTGGTGCACGCGCACATTGCTCGTGCACACCGCCGTGCAATGCCCGCACCCCTCACACTTGTCGTTCACCACAATCTTGCCCACGCTCACGCGATCCATCGGCCCGAAAAATCCGCCATAAGGGCATCCATACGTGCAGAACCCCTTGTTGCCCAGAAAGTACACGATCGCAAAACAGCAGAACCCAAGAAACGGAATCGCCACGTACCACGGCGCAAACGTCTCCCAGTAGTTCTCCTTCACCAGCGCGTTGCGAAACCCAGGAAAAGGCCTCGCCTCACCCATCCACAAAGGCAGCGGCGCGCGAGCATACTTCACCATCTCCTCGCGCGCCATCGCCGCCGGCCCGCTCGCAAACGCATCACCCGCCACCTGCGTCACCGCAATCTGCGTCCCCTCTCGCACGAACCGCGCCAACCCCTCACGCCGCACCGTGGGCCACACGAACATGTACAACGCCAGCACAAGCGGCACCCACAACAGCAGCCGCGAGCGAAATTGCTTGGGCCGCACGCCGATCTTCATCATCAGCGTGCTGCACAAATCCTGCAGCGCGATGATGTGACACCCCCAGCCACAAAAGAGCCGCCCCAGAAAAAACGTCGACACCAGCGCGATGATGAAGAAAATGAACCCCGCATTCACATCGCCCGCTTCCAGCGCGTACATCGACTCGCTGGGCTCGACGGGCGACAACGTCACGCCGTCGCGCAGCCACTGAAGCAGGTGAATCCCCATCGCGATGTGGACCGCAATGAGCGACACCGCTCGCCACTTCGCCATCTTGCTCTTCTTGACAGGACCGTGCCCGCCTTTGCTCGTGGCTGCGTCCAAACCCCCGCCCGCCGACGAAGGCAGCACCGTGAGCGACACCGACCGCGCGTGGTCGGGCTTGACATGACAGTTCTTCTTCTCGCGTTCGCTCACGTGCAAGTGTATCGACCATGCCACAGCTTCCCACCAAACCTTGCGTTGCATGCGGCCGTGAAATCACCTGGCGCAAGAAATGGGAACGCGACTGGGACCAGGTCCGCTACTGCAGCGACAAATGCCGCCGCGCCCGCGTGAGTGAAACCGACCTCGCGCTCGAACGCGCGATTCTCGATCTGCTCGCGCAGCGCGCGGGCGGAGCCACCATCTGCCCCAGCGAAGCCGCCCGCCGCGTCAATCCTGCAGACTGGGAACCTCTCATGGAACCCGCCCGCAGCGCAGCCCGCCGCCTCGTCGCCGCCAACAAAGTCCTCATCACCCAACGCGGCAGCGTCGTTGACCCCTCCACCGCCAAAGGCCCCATCCGCATCCGCCTCGCCTAAGCGCAAATGGTGGCCCGCCCCTCCGGGGCGGCCGCATTCCAACAACATCAAGCCTCCATCATCAATCGCGCGCGCACAAACCACGCACATCCACCTTCATGCGCGCGCACCCACCACCCCCTCAAAATTCGGCCAGATTTCCGCAGAATTTCTTCTTGAGGCCGCACAACCACTTACGCCAACTCCCTCCCCACGACTACCACGCTTTGTGCGCGCGCATCGCGCCCCACCCCCGTGTATATAGAGGGCCACGTGCCACCGACCGCCGGCTCTGCGGCGGTCGGTGCAACCCAGAACAAACGCACACGGGGACGATCAATGCAACTCACCAGCTACGAACAAGACGTCATCACCCACATCCACCGCGCTCAAGGCAACCTGCAGCAAGTCGCCTTCGACCGCTACATCCGCTATGGCGATCTGCTCGAGTGGACCAAGCAGCCCCACATCGCGCCACATCTGGTGGCCCGCCCCTCCGGGGCGGGCGCAATCCAGTCGCTCACGTCAACCGATAGTGCGCGTATTGGCACCGACTCCACGCGCCACCCATCAGCACTCGCTCACACTCACACTGATGTTGACCGCAAGCCCGCCCTCGGCAGTTTCCTTGTACTTGCTCTGCATGTCCTTCGCCGTCTCCCACATCGTCTTGATGACACCATCCAGCGTGACCTTGGCCTGCGATGGATCACTCTCAATCGCGATGTTCGCCGCGGTGATCGCTTTGATCGCCCCCATGGTGTTGCGCTCGATGCACGGAATCTGCACGAGCCCGGCGATCGGATCGCACGTCATCCCCAGATGATGTTCCATCGCGATTTCAGCCGCTTGCAGCACCTGCCCCGGACTCGCGCCCATCATCTGCGCCAAGCCGCCGGCAGCCATCGCGCTGCTCACGCCGATCTCGGCTTGACACCCGCCCATCGCCGCCGAAATCGTCGCGCCTTTCTTGAACAAGCTGCCGATTTCGCCAGCCGTCAGCATGAAGTCGATGATCTGTTCATCACTCGCTTGCATGAAGCACGCGGCGTACATCATGACCGCGGGAATGACACCCGCCGCGCCATTTGTCGGTGCAGTGACCACTCGCCCGAATGCCGCATTCTCTTCATTCACCGCAAGCGCAAACGTGCTGACCCACTTGAGCGTGTCCTGAAACGTGTGCGCAAGCGTCGACTGCCCGTCACGTCGCACGGCACGCATCCACGCTGCGACGTTCTCATCACTCACGACGGGCACCGTGTTCCCGAGGCTGTCACCTTCCAACGGATTGGCAATGCCCAGCAACTGGTGATTCAGCCGCGCGGCGCGACGCGTCACGTTCAGCCCGCCGGGCAACGTGCCCACAGTGTGGCACCCGCGATAAATGCACTCGCGCATGACCCGCCAGATGTGCAGAAGCCCCTCGCGCACCTGCTGCTGCGTGCGCCACGTGAGCTCGTTGCGCATCACGATCTGCGGAATGCTCGCCTGCTGCTCCTCGCAGTAACGCTCCAATTCCGCCGCCTTCTCAATCGGAAACGGCAGCCGCACACGCTGATGCTCGTCGGCCTGCGTCTGCTTGTCTTGCACGACAAAGCCGCCGCCGACGCTGTAATACGTCTCGCGAACCACGCCGCCGCCCGCGAGCGTCGCTTCAAACGTCAACGCATTCGGATGAAACGGCAGCACCTCCGCGAAGTGGAAAACGATCTGCGTCGCCGGATCAAACACAATCTCTCTGGCCCCACGCAGCGACAACCTTCGACGCGTGCGAATGTCCTTCTCAATCTCGGGCAACTGCCCGACATCGCACGTCACCGGGTCCTCGCCCGCGAGCCCCATCATGACGGCGAAATCCGTGCCGTGTCCCTTGCCGGTCTTCGCCAGCGATCCGAAGAGATGCACCTTGACATCCGTGATCTTGCCGAACTCGCCGCTGCTGATGCAGCGGTCAAGAAACTTCTGCGCCGCGCGCCACGGCCCCATCGTGTGCGAACTGCTGGGCCCGACGCCGATCTTGAGAATGTCGAAAACGGAGATGGATTCCATGAGCTCTCAACAGTAGCGAGCGCAGCGGCGTCGCCGACGCATGTGCGAGTGCGCGAATACCTTGCGAACCATGACGACCACGCAGCAATCGCGCAAGCGCCTGGCCTTGCATTGGAAAGTGCTCATTGGCCTGGTGCTGGGCATCGTGGTTGGACTCATTGTCAACTCTGCCTGGACCGACGCGACATGGCAGAGCATGGGCGTAAACGACGCGAAAGCCCTGCTTGCGGGCAAGGCCTCGGCGACCGCCGGAGCCAACGACGGCGCCACATGGGTCGCGCACGCGTCAGCATTTGTCTCACAAGCCGGCAAGTTCGTTGGCGACTTGTTCCTTCGGCTGCTGCGGCTCATCGCCGTGCCGGTGGTGCTCTTTTCCCTCATCGCGGCCGTCGCCGGAGTTGGCGACTTCCGCAAGCTGGGCAGGCTGGGCGGACTGACGGTCAGCATCTTCGCAGTCACGGCAGTCATCGCCGTGCTGATCGGCTTCGCGATCTCGCTCACGACGCGTCCCGGCTCGCATGTCGATGCAGCGACGCGCGACAAGATCGTCGCGGACTATGCCGACGCCGCGAGCAAGCGTGTGGGCGATGCCTCCAAGTTCGGCAGCGAAAACTCGATCTGGAGTCAGATTGTCGATGCCTTCGCGGCAAACCCCTTCGCCGCGCTCAGCACAGGCAACATGCTGCAGGTGGTCACAGCTTCGCTACTGCTGGGCATTGGCCTGACGCTCGTCGCCGACTCGAAACGCAAGCAGGTCGTCGAGCTTTTCGAAACGCTCGCCGAAGCCTGCCTGCGTGTGGTCGGGCTCATCATGCAGCTTGCGCCGTACGCGGTTTTCTGCCTGACCGCGGCGATTCTCGCGAACCTGGGATGGAAGATTCTCGCGTCGGTTGCGGTGTTTGTCATCGCGACAATCGGCGGGCTCGCGATTATTCTGTTCGTGCAGTATCCGGCTTTGATGTACGCCTTTACCACCCGGCAGAATCGCATGACGTTTTCCCGGTTCTTCCGCGCGATGGCGCCGGCGAAACTGCTCGCGTTCTCCAGTTCGTCCAGCGCGGCGACGCTGCCAGTCACGATGGAATGCACGCGGCGACTGGGCGTTTCCGAACGCGTGACCGGCTTTGTGTGTCCGCTGGGAACGACCATCAACATGGACGGCACGGCGTTCTATCAAGTGATGTGCGTGCTGTTTCTCGCTCAGCTTTTTGGCGTCGATCTCACGCTCGCGGATCATGTGACCATCGGATTCATGGCGATTCTCGTGGCGATTGGCAGCCCGGGCCTGCCCGGCGCCAGCATCGTGCTCATGGTCTTCATCCTCGACGCCGTCAAAATTCCCGCCGCTGGCATTGGGATCATCATCGCGGTTGACCGCATCCTCGATATGTGCCGCACAGTCGTGAATGTCGCTGGCGACGCGGCGGCGAGTGTGATTGTGGCGAGCAGAGAAGGCGAACTCGCGACGGCGGAGCAATC
>DATGWV010000346.1:0-5918 GCA_035299305.1 Phycisphaerales bacterium
AGACGCCGTTGTTGTTGAAGTCGATGGTGTCGCAGCCGACGACCGCACCGGAGAACGTGCCTTGGATGCTCACGTCATCGATGAAGGCTTCGCCCAGCGACTCAGGGAACGCGCCAGCGGCGACGTTGAGTTCGATGAAGGCGGCGTAGACATCGTTGGGCGGAGCGCCGAACGGCGGGACGTTGACGGTCTGGGTCTGGAAGGTCTGATACTGGCCGTTGGTGCCCGCCGTGACGACACCCAGGGGTGCCTGCGCGACGATGCCGCCGCTGGCGTTGAGCACGCGCAGGGCGTAGAAGCCGACTGCGCCAGGGCCGAGGGTGTACTTGGCGCTGAAGGTTGCGCGAACAGTGGTGCCGCCTTCGAGCGAAGCGAAGCCGGCATCACCGATGCTGTTCTGCGAGATGACCGCGTTGCCACCGATGCCCGTGCCGCCCTGAGCGATCAGGTGCATGGCAAACGCGCCGTTGCGGGGCGAGGTGCCGTCACGTTCCGCGAGCGACGAGGGGCCGCCCGAAACGCCCTTGTTCCAGCCCAGGGCATCGGTCGCGCCGCCGAAGCCTTCGATTTCGAAGCCGCCGTTGAAGGCGACTTCATCGAAGACCGGGCAGGGGTTGGTGATGCAGGTGGTGTTGTCACCGGCGTAGCTGCCGGTGCAGGCGACCTGCGTGGTGATGGAGCAGACGCCATCGACGCAGCACGCGCCGGTGGCAGCCGGCACGCAGGGGTTGCTCGCGCACGAGGTGCCGTTGCCCAGGTACGTGCCTGCGCAGTTGGCTTGCGTGGTGATCGAGCATGACGTGCCCGTGCAGCACGCGCCGGTCACGAGACCGCCGACCACAGTGCCCGTGATGACGACATCGTCGATGTAGGCTTCAGCCGAGGAACCGACGAACGCGCCGCCCGCGACGTTGATCTCGACAAACGCCGAGAACGCATCGTTCGGCGGAGCGCCGATGGCGGGCACCGTGACGGGGCCCATGGTGAACGTTTGATACGCACCGCCGGTACCGCTGGTGATGACCTGCAGTCCTGACTGCGCGACGATCTGGCCCGCGCTGTTGAGCACGCGCAGCTCACGGAAGCCCACGCCGCCCGGACCCAGCGTGTACTTGCCACGATAGCTGGCGCTGACTGTTGAACCGCCCACGAGCGAGGGCAGGCCGTTGCCGATAGTGCTCTGCGAGATGGCGGCGTTGGCGCCGATGGCGTCTGCGCCCAACGCGACGAGATGGTGAGCCGCGCTGCCGGAGTTGGGCGACGCAAGTTCGCGAGCCGAGAGCGAGCCGGGAGCTCCAGAAACAGTTTCAGTCCACGCGGCGGAGTCACCCACGCCGCCGGTGCCTTCGGTTTCGAAGCTGCCGTTGGTGGCCAGATCATCGGCGCGAGCAACGCCGCACGTCGTGCCGACGATGCCCAAAACTACGCAAATCCACGCACTCTTCATGATGCAATCTCCTCTGCGAACGCTGTTTCGCTGCACCCCCGTCCGCGTGTAGTCACCACATGCGTGAAAGTGTTTCAGAAACAGTTTCAGGCACGGTACCGAAAATGCGCTATTTGCACAAGGGCTTGTGCCCATAAATCGAATAAAAAGTTACGAGAACTGTCGAGCGAAAACACCCCACGTCATGGGCATCCAGCGGCGTTCGGAGGCAATCAGAACCGCTTTGCACCGCATGGCGATGTCGTGAATGCGCTCAGGGCTTGGTGGCGAGCGCGGCTTTGCAGCGGGCGAGCGTCTCGCGGTAGTCCTTGATGGACGGGTGGTCGCTGGGGAGCGTGCGCTGGGCGATGCGGACAGCTTCCTCGAGTTCGGAGATCGCAGCAGCGTCGTTGTTGGCGTTGCGATTCTCCAAGCGGGCGAGCGCGGACTGGCGCAACGTGCGGGCGAGTAGTGGCGAGCCGCGCGGGGTTGCTTGACGCAGCAGGGCAATCGCTTCGCTGTAGTTAGCACGCGCGTCGTCGAAGCGGCGCTGGGCTTGTTGCGCGCCGGCGAGGTTGGCGAGACTGACGGCGATGTCTTCGTGACCGGCGGGCAACGCGCGGCGACGCAGTTCGAGAGCTTCGACGAGCAAAGGCTCGGCCTCGGCAGGGCGGGCTTGGTCCTGCAGCAACATCGCGAGATTGCTCAGGCTGACCGCAATGTGCGGGTGGTCGACCGGGAGTGCGCGGCGGCGGATGTCGAGGGCTTCGCGGAAGAGGGGCTCGGCCTGCACGAGCTTGCCTTGATCGCGCAGCAGCACGGCGAGGTTGTTGACGCTGGTTGCAATGAGCGGATCGTCGGTCGCGAGCGTTTGGCGACGCAGGTCGAGAGCTTCCCGCGAGACCTGCTCGGCTTGCGCGAAGCGATCACGTTCGCGCAGCAACGCTGATAGGTTGTCGAGGCTTTCGGCGACTTCAGGGTCGTTAGCAGGCAGCGCGATTCGACGCAGTTCGACGGCTTTGCGCAAGTGCGTTTCGGCGTCATCGAATCGGAGCAGTCGCTGCATGGAGCCGCCCACGGTGTCGCGCACGCGGGCTTCGACCAGCGGCTGGTCGCGGAGTTCGCCACTGTCGAGCCGGCGAGCGGCGAGCTGCATGACTTGCACGAGCGTCACGTTGTCGTTGAAGCGCGAGTCGCTGTCGCGGCCAGCGAAGGCGGCGGCGAGGAACTTGGTCGCGGCGTCGGACGCGGCGGCTTTGCGGGCGAGATCGCTGGGCACGGTTTGCGGCGCAGGTGTGGGCTTTGCCGCGGTCAACTGGGCTTGAACGACCTGTTGAGCTTGCAGTTCACGATCGCGGGACTCAGCGAGTTCGCGCTGGGTCTGCGTGAGCTGGGTTTGCAACTGCGTTTCACGCTGGGCGGCTGCGTCCTTGATGGTCTGCGCCTGCGCGTCGAGCTGTATCTGAGCGGCGGTGGTTGTTTGCGCGAGTTGCTCTTCGCGCTGGCGGACCTGCTCGGCGAGCTTGGCGGCATCTTGCTCGAGCGATTTGTTGGCGAGCGTCAGCCGCTGCGATTCAGTCTCTGCTGTTGTTGCCTTTGCGCTGGCCGCGTCGAGCTGCGTTCGCAGGGCGCTTTCTTGTTGGGCCCAATTCGCGGCGTCTTCGCGCAGTTTTGTCAGTTCGGCTTGCGCCTCGGTTGCGGATGCGCTGACGGACTTGAGGCCGCTCACTTCCTGCTCGAGAGTTTGGGCTCGCTGGATAGCTGCGTCGCGCTCGGTCGTCGCTTGCGTGAGTTGCTTGGCGAGTTCGTCGCTTGCAGTCTTCGCGGCTTGCGCATCGGCGAGTTGCTTCTGCAGATCCGCGAGCAGCTTGCGGGTGTCGTCGCGCTGCGTCACGGCTTCGGCTAACTGCTTTGCGACTTCATCGTTTGCAGTCTTCGCTGCCTGCGCGTCGGCGAGCTGCTTCTGCACATCAGCGAGCAGCTTGCGGGCATCGTCGCGCTGCGTCACGGCTTCGGCTAACTGCTTCGCGGTGTCACCTTGCGAGGCCTGCGATGCTTGAAGCGTTTCCACCTGCTTGCGCAGGGACTCGGCTTGCTTGAGTGCATCAGCACGCTCGCTTGTGACGCGGGCGAGTTCCTGCTGCACGTCGGTGATGACGACCTGCGCCGATTTCAGATCGCGAATCTCCTTGCGGAGCACTTCAACCTGCATGACGGCTTCGGCTTGCGCTGACTTCGCCTGGGCGAGCTCGCGCTGCATGTCGGGGTCGGCCTTCTGCGTTGCGCCGATGCTCTCGACTTCCTTGCGCAGCCCTTCAAGCTGCTTGACGGCGTCGTCACGCTGGGCCTTGGCCTGCGTCAGTTCTTTTAGAATCTGCGATAAGGCGGCGTCGGCGTCGCTCTCCTGCTTCGTTTGCGCCTGCTTCAGTGTCGCGAGTTGAGTTTTCGCTGCGGCAAGTTCGTCCTGCGTCTTGGTCAGCGACGCGGCGGTGTCGGCTTGCTGCGACTGAGCTTTCGCCAACGCGGCGTCACGCTGCGTTTGCTCGGTGCGATGCTGCTCGATCGTTCTCGCGAGCGCGGCTTCGACTTCGCTGCGTCGCTGCGTCTCGGCACGCAGCGCTTCCTCACTGTTGGTGCGCGTCTGCGTCAAATCCTGCTGCGCCTGGGCAAGAGCTACTTCGGCGCGCTCGCGCTGCTGGGTTTCTCGCTTGATTGCTTCGCCTTGGGTTTCCTGCGTCTGCGAGAGTGACTGCTGGGCCACAGCCAACGCGGCTTCAGCTTCGGCGCGTCTGGTTGCTTCCTGCTTCAGCGATTCGGCGGCTTTGCGTTCTTCCTGCAGGCGTTCAACCTGCACTCGCAGCAACGCGGCTTCAGCAGACTTGCGTAAGGAGACTTCCTTCGCTTCGGTGTCGGCCTGCTTGCGAGCTTCAGCATCAAGCTGCTTGCGTGCATCGGCGAGCTTGACGCGGGCTTCGTCGCGCTGGGAGGCGTAGGTGCTGGCGCGCCAGCCAAAGAAGCCGGCGAGCACGGTTGCGACAATGAACGCGATGACCGCCCAGCCGAGCTTGGGCTCCATGCCCAGCACCTTGTCTTCGTCGGCGACGAAGTTCGCGGGCGCGGCGGGCATGGGCGCGATCGGCGCGACGACACGCTCGGAAGCGGGTTCCACCCAGCCCGGTGCGGCGAGGGTTGTCACCGTGGGAACCGGGACGGGTTCGAGCGCGATGGCTGCGGACACGCTCGCACCATCGGTCGCTGCGATGCTTGTCGCTGCAGTGCTTGTGGCTGCGTCGGGCGAAGCATCGGGCGTCGCGTTGGTCTGCTCCGGCGCATTGATCGAAGCAGGTACGACTGCGCTTGCGGATGGCTGCGCGCCGTTGGCATCGGCGTGTTCGTGTGATCCGTTGCGCTTCGCTTCGGCTGAGCCGTTTGTGGCGCCACCCAACTGCTCACCGACGCTGATCAAGTTCAGCAACTGATATGGATCGATGGGCGGCGGCATTGCGTCGCGAGCCGTGTCGGCGGGCGCGGGCAAAGCGTCGGACCCTGGCGGGTTGGAGGATGGCGTCGAGGAAGACATGGGTTCACCGCAGCGGTGTGAGCCCATTATAATCGCCGAAACTGGCGGGTATTCGGCAAAAAACGGCTGCCAAAGCCCGATCAAACGCTTGCCAACGTCCGAATACTCCGCTCACTTCGACCACATCCACTGCGTGGGCTGCAGCGTGTCGCGCACAACCTTGTCGTGCTCTTCGTAACCCTTGCGACCCATCAGGCCGAACGTCGCTTGCTTGCCGGTTTCGACGGCGGGCTGGTTGTACGCATCGACGCCCAGCAGCAGGCCGGCGTACGCGGTGGCGATTTGCCACAGATTGATGAACTGGCCGACGTGGTACGCATCGACCTGCGGGAAGGTGATGGTGAAGTTAGGGCGGAGACTTTCGACGAGCGCGTACTCGGTGGCGCGACGCTCGGCATTGAGCAGATCGCCCATCTTCTTGCCTTCGAGGTACTGCAGCGCATCGACTCCGAGGCCGCGCGGGATTTCGACTTCGCGGCTGAATTTCTCGACGGCGACCAGACCGATGACTTTGTCGTTGGGCCCTTCGCGGTAGAGCTGAATCTGGCTGTGCTGATCGGTCGCGCCCAGCGCTTTGATGGGCGTGAAGCCGGCGAAGACCTCGCGGCCTTGCGTGTCCTTCTCTTTGCCCAGGCTCTCGGCCCACAACTGGCGGAACCAGTCGGCGAGCAGATACAGGTTGTTGGCGTAGGGCATCATCACGTGATTGGGCTTGCCCTTCTCGGTGCCCATTTCCACCAAGATGCTCGCGAGCAACGCGGCGGGATTGTCCAGCATCTTTTCGCGGCTGCACAGCGCGTCCATGTCCTTTGCGCCGTCGAGCAGTGCATCAATATCGATGCCGCACATGGCTGCGCTGAACAGACCGACGGGCGAGAGCACGCTGAAGCGGCCGCCCACGCCGTCGGGCAC
>DATGWV010000347.1:0-13713 GCA_035299305.1 Phycisphaerales bacterium
GGTTGTCGGGCTGGCCGTTCTCGCCCGGGTGGACCATGCCGTTCCAGTTGTAGTTGAGCGGGATGACGAGATCGGTGCCGGCGAGGGCGGAGCCGGCGGCGATGGACAGACCGGCGACAATGGAGCAACCCCAGACAGAGCGAAGACGCGTGGACATAAACCCTCCTTGCGAGCGCGCGTGAAAATTTGCACGAGCGTGCAGCCTACCACAGGCGGGGCGGTGTCGCAAGCCCGAAATGGGCGAATAGGGGCGAGATATGTGATGGAGGAAATGGAGAAAGCGAGACGGCGGGGTGCGGTCTCGCTTGCGTGGGGCAGTTGGTTGTAAAGCAGTGGGGACGGGCTAGCGAACAGAGCCGGCTATTAGAGCAGGGAGCCGCTGGTTTGGTCGGCCTTCTGGTCGAGCTTGCTGGGGTCCCACTCAAGCGTGATCTTGTCCTGCATGATTTCGTCGATCACGACTTCGAGATCGCTGCGGCCATCGCGCGGGACGAGCGGGCGGGCACCGTCGATGAGTTGCTCGAGCCGGCGCTGCACGAGCGCGCACAGCTTGAAGCGGCCACCCATCTTGTTGACAATTTCATCGCTCTTGAGTGCTTCGATCATAATGACGTGATACCTCTGGCTGCGGCCGGTTGTGCGAGCCGGTCGCAAGTCGTGTGCGGGCAAGGCTTCCCGGGCGCGAAAGCGCGGGCTATGCTTCCCGTGCAAGGCCTCCATGATAGGCATCGCCCCCGGGGGTTTCCGTTCAAGTTTGTGACGGGTTTCGGGCGGCAGATGCGCACAGCGGGCACGGTCCCGGACGGTCTTTGGTCGCCCTGCACTATGCAATCATCGCCATCACGCACATTCGCGAAGGGTGAGAGCGTTATTCACACTGGCAAGCCCGAATGGGGGCCCGGTGACATCGTGTCCGCCGAGGGACAGATGCACGAGGGCAAGCCGTGCCAGCGGCTGACCATTCGCTTTGCGCGAGCCGGGCTCAAGACCATTTCCACGGCCTTCGCGGAGCTCAAGCCCGCGGAGGACAGCATGAGTCGGCAGCTCATTCATGCCAGCCGGGAAGTGGAGCGGCAGGCAGCGCGTGAGGATGGGAGTGGCACGAGCGATGGGCCGGCGACGCCGTTGGATAAGTCGATGCGGCGGCGCAGCGCGGAAGAGAGTTTGCTGAAGGTGCCTGAGGATGCGATCGATCCGTTTCGCACGCCCGTGCAGCGGCTGGAGAGCATGCTGAAGATTTACAAGTGGATGGATTCGCCGGCGGGTGTGCTGGAGTGGGCGACGAGCCAGACGGGGCTGGGCGACCCGATGTCGATGTTCAACCGGCACGAGCTGGAGCAGCAACTCGACAAGTTCCGGATTGCGGTCGATAACCAGATGAAGAAGCTTTTGCCCGTGGCTCGCAAGGCGGATGCGGCGGGTGTGCAGCGGGTGCTGTTGACTGCAGGCCCCAGCGCGAAGGCCGCGCTGCGGCGTGTCGACACGATGCGTTGAGTTTTGGCAACAAACCACACGTCTGACGGGTGCCGAGCGATGGCTGGCATGGGTGCCGCGCGCGAATCGCAACCGGCGAGCGGTGGGGGACGTTTTTATCAGCAGCAGGCTTTGGCACGCGGGCGCGGCGAAAGCTGGCAATGTCATTGCATCTCTTCCCTTCACGAACGCGACGCACGAATGCGACGCGAACGACAACAGAAGATGCTGAAAGGGAAGCTAATGAACGAGCAAGAGTTCCAGAGCAAGTTGGGCGACCTCATCGATCAGATCGCGGCGATGCCCGAGGATCAACGTGCGCCGCTGGTCGCGCTGGCTGAAGAGACGAAGGCTCGCCATGAGCGGATGAAGAAAACCGTCGCTGATCTGCAGGAAAGCCTGGACTATCTGCGACTCTCAATCAAGTACCTTGTGTTCGATCTGGAAGCCACCCGTCGCGAGAATGACTATCTCCGCAAACTCATCGCTCAGCAGCAGGCTGGCGGCGAGAGCCACGAAGAGGAATAACAACCCCGTCCAACCACCGCTCGACAGTTCGCCAACCTCACCACCAACCACAGCGTTGTGAGCATGTGACGACAGGCAAATGACAGGGATTGCGAGCTTCGCTCCTGGCTCGCAGCACCGGTCACACGCAGGTCGCCTGAGCGAAGGGAATTTCCCGCCGCTAACCCGGCCCCCGCCGCTCCGTGTGAACGACGCATGAGAGTACGAACTGTCGAGCGGACCGAAACTTCCCGTGAGGGAAACAGAACCCCCCACTTTCCCCGCATATCCGGACACCGAAAGGTGTCCGGATGTGATTTTTGGGTTGGTGATACGATTGCGGATGCTGATGACTTCGACGCGGGCGTGGGCTCTTTCCATCGTGATGGCGGCGGGTGCGTGTATGCACGCGCGCGGGCAGGATGGCGTGCTGGACCGCAACCTGGGTCGGCAGCCCGAAGGCATCGAGATGTTGGATGCGGGCTCGGACCTGAAGCAGTTGATGGACATGCCGCGCGGGGAGAAGGGACCGTGGCGGTATCTGCTCACGATTGACTCGACGCGCGCGACTGATACGGGGCAGGTGGATGAGACGGGCGCGAACGTGGGCAAGTTCGCGTATCGGCGCGTGTCGCATGTCGCGCTCGTGCTTGAGACTCGGCCTGAACTGGTGGATGGCGACAAGCGGACGTATTACCTGACGATGGAGCAGGCGGCGGTGGATGCCGCGACAGCGGCGGACGGCGACAAGAAGGCGGTTCGCGACTTGCCCAAACCCGATGCGATGATCGCGCCGCCTCGCGAAGGCGAGACGATGTTTGCGCGCATCCTGCCACGGACGATGGGCATTCGCGGCACGCTGGTGATGGATCGCGAGGGATGGATTGATTCGCTGACGTTTGATTGGGGCGATGATCCTGACAGTGATGCGGTGACGCTGTGTCTTGATTTGGAGCGCGTGCTGCGCGGGCTGATGCCGCCCATGCCGGACAGAGATATCGGCAGTGACGCGTCGTGGCAGTGGGCCGAAACACAGGCGGCGGATGGCGTGCTGATTCCGGTGACACGATTGGTCGATGCAGTGATGCTTGCGGCGCTCGGGGACATGCCTCAGACTGTGACGTTCAAGCAGACGTGGACGAGTTCGCAGCAGGATTTCGCGGCGGAGCCCGTGAGCCTGGCGTTTGCGAACGCCGACGTGAAGAGCAAGCAACTGATGGTGACTGGCTCGGGCCAGAGCACCTGGGAAATGCATGATGATGCGTCGCCCTTGCCCAAGGAAGGATCGATGGCGGTGGATACGTCCGGCGCGTCAACGTGGCGGCCCAAGGACCAGCCGGATGCGGCGTTGATTGACGCGCGGATGTCGGAGACGACGGAGTGGACGATTCGTGAGTTGGACGAGCCGCTCGCAGTGTTTCCGGAGCAGGACGAGGGACTGCCGGAGTATCAGGTTGATCCGCTGCGGCTGAGCACGCCTGTGGAGTTTGAGCAGGCGGTAGGGTTCATGGAGCGGCAGCTTGCGGACTTGGAGTTGGCGCTGCAGCCGGGCGCGGCTGCGGCGCGCGAGCAGGCGGGTGAGGGGGAGCCGGTGGATGTGCAACTGAACTTTGTGCTGGGTGTGCCGCTGCGCGCGAAGGTGCAGGTGGAGCAGATGGATCGGCAGGAGAGTGCGCTGGGCACGGTGGATGAGACGACGGCGTTTCGCGTGGACGGTGAGATCACGGTGACGCTGGATGAGGTTGATGAGAAGGTCGGCTATCGCGGCACGCTGGTGATTGACAAGGCGGGCGGCGTGGAGTTAGAGCAACTTGCTGTGGGGCCGGCGGAGCAGACGATTGCGCCGCAGAGTGCGCTCAAGGCGTTTGTCGGCAAGCCCATGAAGTTCACGATGACGACGGCGGGCATGATCGTCGTGGAGACTGATGAGCTTGAGCGCGGCACGGACCTGGGTGTGCGGTACATCCTCACTGAGGTTGTGGATGGCTTTCGGCAGATGCAAGTGGGGCGGCCGTTTGATGGGATGCGCATGGGCCAGACCAATGTGAGGGTGACGGGCGGCGAGAAGCCTGAGGGTGTGCAGGTGCTGACGACATTGACGCTGGAGGGAACGGAGCCGCGCATTGTGCGGGAGACGCAGTTGCTGCGTGCGGCGACGCGGGAGAGTGATTTGTTCACGTTGACGCCGCTCATTAAGGATGCGCGGGTGAAGACGAGCTATTACCACGAACTGGCTGTCGAGGATGGTTCGGCGTGGTTGCCCAAGCGCGGCAAGCGCGGTGATGTGCATCGCACGACGGCGACGTATGAGCGCGGGGGCGTGGAGGGCACGGGCCAGAAGGTCATGGTGCGGGCGGTGATTTTCGAGAGTATCGAATAAACAAGTTGGTATATGCCGTATTGCGAGGTGTTCGCGTTCTGCACGCAGAGCGTGAGGCCTCTATCCTGCGATAATGGCACGAACGGCTTCCTCGTGGGTTTCTTCGCCGCAGTTGTTGCCACCCGCAAGTCCATGGGCGTGGTGGAGCAGATTGCTGTACGCTGGGCGGTTGGCGATTTCACCCAGCCGGGTGCTGACGGCGTTTTTTCTTTTGGTGATGCTGGGCGCGCTGGTGCGCATTCCTGATTTGTTCGCGACGTATGCGAGTGACGGGATCGCGGTGAAGTCGCTACCGAGTGACTTGGCCGAGGCGCGGTCGGCGTTGATGCATGAGCAGTTGCGCGATGATCGGTATTTCGCGGCGGCTCAGACGTTTGTAGGGACGCCTGTCGCGCTGTTGCGAGCGCATCCGCAGTGGATTCTGGGGCTTTTGCTGCCTGCAGCGGTGTTGTGGGGATTGCTGGGCGGCGTGATTTCGCGCGGGGCTTCGATTGAGTTTGGGCTGGGCACCAGCGCGCCGTGGTCCAAGTGCATGGGGCAGGCGTTGTCGCGCTGGCAGAGCCTGGCGATGGCGACGCTGGGGCCTTTGCTGCTCGCGGCGATTGTGCTTGCGATGCTACCGGTCTTTGGGAAGTTGCTGGATGTGCGCGGCGTGCAGTACGTTGCTGGCGCGTTGTATGTGGTGCCTTTGCTGCTGAGCTTTGTGGCGGCGGGGCTGGTGATTGTTTTTCTGCTCAGCCTGCCCATGCTGGTGGCGGGCGTGATGAGCGAAGGCGGCGAAGCGCTGGAAGCGGTGCAGCGGGCGTTTGCGTACGTGCTGGCGCAGCCGGCGCGGCTGGCGGGCGCGCTGTTGGTGTTGAGTGCGCTCGGTGTCGCGCTGCTGGCGCTGGTCGCGCTGCTGACGCAGCTTTCGCTGTATACGAGTTCGCAGCTTACGACGCTGTGGGTGAGTGAATCGACGCGCGAAGCATTGGCTTCGCAGGCGATGCGGGGTGAGGCGAGCGAGTTTGGCGGCGCGACTGGCGCTGTGGGCACGACGGGCATGCTGGTGGGGTTCTGGGTCAAGCTCGCGCTGGCGATTGCGCCGAGCGTGCTGGTGAGCTTTGTGTTCTGCGCGGGCAGCGTGCTGTATCTGAGCATGCGGCAGGCGGTGGATGGGCAGCATCTCAGTGATATCTGGGACCCGGCGGCGGGGCCGCGGGTGATTGTGCCTGCGACTGTTGAGAGTGACAGCGGCGACGGGGATGACGCGTGAGCATGATCTGGGGTGAAGTCGCTGGTGACTCGTCGCGCGAGCGGAGCGTGCGTGTGGCGGGTGCGCTGGCGGAATTGGCGCAAACGCAGTTGTTGATTTCGCAAGGCGGTGTGATGACTCCCGTGCAGGCGCGCGTGACTGATCTGCCTGGGATGATTGAGGCGGAGATCGCAGCAATCGGCACGGTGGTGCTGGAAGCGCCGCGACTGGGCGCGAGGTTCACGCTCTCGGCGGAGACTGCGATGTGGGAAGCGCCCACGCCGCAGGTTGCCGAGATGCTGCGAGCGAAGTTTCGCTCGTGAAGTGAGCGCGCGTGGATGCGCTGCGTTACTTCGCGCCTTCGGCGTAGGGGTCTTCGGGCACGGGGTAGTTGGTCACGACGATTTCGACGCGTTGATTGGGCTTGTCGGCTTTGGTGTCGAAGGTTCGCGCGACAACGCGGTCGGAATCGCCGCACGCGACGACGCGGATGCTGGGCCATTTCATGCCCGTTTCGACGAGCGTCTTGGCGACGACGAGGGCGCGGTCGTAGCTGAGTTGGTAGGCCTTGCCGGGATCGCGCATGGTTTCGAAGGGCGCGGCGTGGCCTCGCACTTCGATGATGAATCGCTGGTCCTTCTGCTTCTGCGAGACTTCGGCGATGGTCTGGCGCGCGGACGGACCCAGCAGCGCGCTCTTGGTGTCAAACTCGATGAGAGCGGTGACGCGGTCGTAGTCGCTGGGGCGCGGGGCCTGCTGGCTGGGGTGCTTGCCGGTCGGGCCTTCGCTCTTGGTCAGGCCGCCTTGCTTGTCGCGGAGACGCTTGGCGAGGGCGGCTTCTTCGGGCTTGCTGCTGTTGGGGTTGATGGGGTTGTTGAAGCCTTCGCGAATGCTGATGATGAAGTCGAGCATTTCATCTGACTGCACCGGGGGCGAGCCTGAGCCGGCGCCTTCGGAAGTGCCGCCGCCTTTGGGGCCCATGTTCATTGCAAGCAGAATGACGAAGAAGCCCATGAGAAGCGCGACGTTGTCGGCGAAGGAGATGAGCCACTCGGGCGCGCCTTCTTCGCCGTGGCCGCCGCCACCGTGACCACCGCCGTGACCGTGACCGCCGCCATGGCTTCCACCACCGTGCGAATCACCGCCGTGTTCTCCGCCACCGTGTTCTTCTTTGTGCTCATCAGCCATGACGATTCACCTTGGAGATCAGGAGGCCTGACGGAACTTGGCGCGTGCGGGCGAGGGGATGAAGGCGAGCATCTTGTCGAGCGTGATGCGCGGGTTGTCGCCGGCTTGAATGGAGAGAATGCCCTGGATCATCATTTCGCGGCTGAGAATTTCATCCGCGCTCTTGAGAGCCATCTTTTCGCCCATGGGGCCGCAGACGGCGTTGGCGATGAATGCGCCGTACAGGGTTGCACCGACGGCCAACTGCAGCGCGGCACCGAGTTCGCCGATGTCGGCAGTCGCGAGCTTGCCGAACATACCCAGCTGACCGATGAGCGTGCCGACCAGACCCCAGCCCGGGCCGTAGACCTTGACGAGGTCGAAGATCTTTTTACCGGCTTTGTGGCGTTCCTGCATCGCGAGCACTTCCATGCGAAGCACGCCTTCGATGGCCCCGGGATCAACGCCGTCGATGGCCATCTTCATGCCAGCGGCGAGGAAGGGGTCTTTGATGTTGGCGGTTTCACTTTCGAGAGCGAGGATGCCGTCGCGGCGGGCCTTCTCGGCCAGCGTGTTCATGAGTTGAATGACTTCGGAGGCTTGCAGGCCGCTGCTGAACATGAACTTCTTGAGATAGCCCGGCAGGCACATGACCTTCTCGAGCGGCATGGACATGAAGACGACTGAGATCGAGCCACCGATGACCAGCAGCACGCCTTCAATCGAATAGAACATCATCCAGTTGCCGTGGGCCGTGTGGTGACACGCGATGCCCAGACACACTGCGCCGATGATGAGGCCGATGAGACTTGCTTTATCCATGACAGCGACTCACTCGTCTTCCAGAGGCGTGACCGCGCCGTCCACAGCGCGACACATCGGTGCATCGTCCAAGAAGCAGATCGAATGAAGTCGGGTCGGCGGTTATCGCGGGGAAGTGCGGAAGGAACGTTGCACGAAGGCGTGGGCCCGGGACAAACGCGCAAGACTCGCGCGACGCAGCGGACCTGCAGCGGGGTATTTGCCCGGGAAAACGCGAAAAGTCAGATGGCGATCAAGTCGGCCTGCGCCAGCGAGGCGGGCAAACTGTCCATGGGGGTCGCGTCGCGCACGTGCCAGCGACCGACTTGCGTGCGGCGGAGGGCGATGAGCATGCCGCCAGTGTTCAGCGCGATTCCGAGGTCGCGCGCGATGCTGCGGATGTAGGTGCCTTTGCCGCAGGCGATGCGCACGCGAGCGGCGGGGAACTCATAGCTGAGTAGATCGACGGAGTGAACCGTGACTGGACGAGCCGCGAGCGCGACGGGCTTGCCTTCGCGCGCGAGGTCGTAGGCACGCTGGCCGCCGATGTGCAGAGCGCTGAAGTTGGGCGGGACCTGCATGATGGTGCCGACAAAGGTTGCGAGCGCGGTGCGCAGGGCGGCTTCGGTGGGCGGCGTGGGAATGTTGACAGGCGTGAGTTCGCCTTCGGCGTCGTCGGTGGTGGAGCGGTGCGCGAGATCGATGGTGGCTTCGTATTCCTTCTCGCCTGCCATGACGCTGTCGCAGAGTTTGGTGGCTTTGCCGACCATCACGACGAGCAGGCCGGTCGCCATGGGGTCGAGCGTGCCGCCATGACCGACTTTGATGCGTTTAGGTGCGCCGGCTTGGCGCAGCTTCCAGCGCACGCGGGCGCAGACGTCCATCGAGGTGGGGCCGGTGGGTTTGTCGACGAGCAAGAGGCCGGCGGGTGAGGGTGTTTCGCTTTGCGCGGCGGGAGAGTTGGTCATTTGGTCTGCTCCGCGCTGGTGGAAGAGAGTGGTTCGACACGCACGATGACGACCGTGACGCGCGAGCCGTTGCTGTAGTTGAAGCCGGATTCGCGCGAAAGTTCGCTCACGACGCGGCCTTGCGCGAGCGTGCGCAGTTGGGCGAGGCGTTCGCGCGGCTGGTCGTTGCGGGTTTCGATGAGGGCGACGAGTGCTGGCGTGTTCGTGTTGTGGGTGAGGAAGTCGCGCAGGCCGCGTTTCTCGCCGGCGTCTTCTTCGACGCGCCGGACTCTGCCGCGTGTGTTGAAGATGAGACTGTCTTCGTGGAACTCCCATGCTGCGATGGGCAATGTGCCGGCGGGGTCGGCGGCGAGGAGCGCGTTGGAAACGCGATGGCTGACCCAGACGGCTTGCGCGTGGGGCAGAATCGCGCAGAGCACGCACGAGAGGCTGAGCACTGTTGCGGTGCCGGTCAGGAGGAGTGCTCGCAGCGGTCGCTGCGCGAGCGCGGCGAGGGTGCCGGCGATGCACAAGGCCGTGGCGACTGTGCCGATGGTGATGGCGATGATCCAGACCCATTGCGGGGCTGCGATGTCGGGCACTGCGCGGCGCAGGGCGAGCAGCAGACCCCATGGCGCGCCGCCCAGCGCGATGATGCCGACGATGCCCCAGATGACAAAGCCCGCTCGTGATGCGGCTGCGCGCATGCCGTCAAAGCGGCCTTCGCTGGCGCGCAGCACGAGGCGCGCGGTGAGTAGCGCGAGCGCCGGGTAGAGCGGCATCGGGTAGTGGGGGAGTTTGGTTGCGATGAGCTCGAAGATGATCCAACTGGGGATGATCCAGCCCAGCAGGAAAAGATCGCGATCTTGCGTGGGGATGCGCGCAAGTAGACGGGCGGCGAGGCTGGGACGAGGGGACGCGGTCGTAGCGTGCGTTGGTGCGCGAAATGCGTGCAGGATGGCGGCGCCCGTGAGCAGCGAGCCCGGGAAAAAAAGTGCGACGAGCAGCAGCAGGTGATATCCCGGCGGCAGGTAGCTGCGCTCCATGGGCTGCACGCTGCGGCCCAGCGTCTCGCGATGGATGATGTCGAGATACTCGCGCCAGCCGACTTGCTGCGCGACCGCAGCGACCCACGGCAGCACGCACGCCAGTGCAACGATGGCGGCGAGGGCGGTCATCGCGCATGCGTGCGCGCTTGGCACGCGGCGCTTGCCCACGAGCCACATGCACGCGGTGCATGCGGCGATCATGGGCGTGAGCGGACCTTTGGCGAGGATGCCCAGGCCCATCGCAAGGCCCACGAGTGCGGCTTTGGCGAATGTCGGCTCGCGCAGGCATCGCCACAGGGCCCACTGCGTGAGCACGACGGTGAGCAAGAGCAACTGATCGCTGCGTGCCTGATGCGCGTCGAAGATGACGAGCGGGCAGATGGCGAGCAACGCCGCGGCGAGCCAGGCGGCGCGGGCGTCCATCATTTCGCGACCGAGTTTCCATGTGGCGAGGACGGCGAGGATGGTGCAGAGGACGCCCGGCACGCGGTACATCCAGATCGCGTCGCGCGAGACATCGCCCCGTGTGAACGCTTGTGCGCTGGCGGACTGCAACCAATAGATGAGCGGCGGTTTGTTGAGGCGCGGGCGGTCTTGCACGCGCGGGACGATGTAGTCGCCGCTTTCGATCATTTGGCGCGAGGCCTGCACGAAGCGGGATTCATCGCGATCGATCGCGGGCAACTGCCACAACCCGGGCAGGAGCACGCACAGGCAGAGGGCGATGAGGCCCAGGCCGCCTCGCCATGACGCGGCCCATGCGCCGTTGCCTCGTGCCGCTCCCAGCAGCAGCGAGCGCGTGCTGTCGCCCCGACCTGTCGCGGGGTTGCGAGCGAAAAGTGCATCCGGAAACCAGCGCATCAGGCCACGGTACGCGGCAAATACCCATCGGCGGCCCGCGCAATGCGCGCACCGGGCTCATACCTTGGCTCATGCTTCCTCGTGTCGCCATCGTCGGTCGGCCCAATGCCGGCAAGTCCAGTCTCATGAACATGATCGCGAAGGCGAAGGTGTCGATCGTCGATCCCACGCCGGGCGTGACGCGCGATCGCGTTTCGGCGATTGTCGAGCTCGAAGCGCCCACAAAAGGTGACGATGAGGGCAAGACGATTGAGTTCATGGACACGGGCGGCTTTGGCGTGTACGTGGCGGAGGGTGGCCGGTACGACGAGATTGGTAACGATCTCGCGAAGCTGACTGACAGCATTGAGTTTCAGATTGCAAAGGCTGTGGAAGGGGCGGACTTGATTTTGTTCGCGATTGACGCGCAGGCGGGCATCACGCCGGCGGATGAACAGATTGCGCGCATGTTGCGCGAGGGCGGGTTCCGCAAGCGGCTGCGCGCGGGTGAGCAGCCTGCGCCGGGCGCGAACAAGAAGACGCCGCCTGTGCGGATCATCGCGACCAAGGTTGATGGTCCGCGGTGGGAAGCGCACGCGGCGGAGTTGTCGGCGCTGGGGTTTGGCGAGCCCATCATGGTCTCGGCGAAGAACAACTACATGCGCCGTGAGTTTCTCGACACGATCTACAACCTCGTGCCCAAGGCCAGCGCGGAGGACGCGCAGCAGGTGCGGGCGGATTTGATGCTGGCCATCATCGGTAAGCGCAACGCGGGCAAGAGCACGCTTATCAACACGCTGGCGGGCGAGCAGCGCGTCATCGCGAGCGAAGTGCCCGGTACGACGCGCGATGCGATTGACGTGCGATTTGAGATGGACGGGCGGAGCGTTGTGGCGATTGATACCGCCGGGTTGCGACGCAAACGCAGCTTTCAGAACATGATCGAGGAGTTTGCGTTTGACCGCGTGAAGCGCAGCGTGGACCGCTGCGATGTGGTGATTCTGCTGATTGATGCGACGGAGAAGATCAGCCAGGTGGACGAGCAACTGGCGATGCTGGCGCAGAAGAGCTTCAAGCCGTGCGTGATCGTCGTGAACAAGTGGGATATGGCCCAGGGTCGGCGCAACGACAAGGGCGAGATCGTGACGCCCAAGCACTTTGAAACGTACATCCGCAACGAGCTGCGCGGCTTGTGGTACGCGCCCATCAGCTTTATCAGCGGCGCGAGCGGGTTGAACGTGCGGCGCACGATTGATCTTGCGTTTGAAATGGTCGAGCAGGCTCGTGAGCGCGTGACGACGGGCAAGCTCAATCGCATGGTGCGCAGCATCATTGATGAACGCGGCCCGGCGGACTTGCGCGGGCGATTCGCCAAGCTCTTCTATGTCGCGCAGACGGGCGTGGAGCCGCCGACGATCACCATGGTCGTCAATCACCCCGAGATGTTCACGGCCAACTACATGCGGTTCCTGACCAATCGCTTCCGCGAGGAATTGCCCTTTACGGAAGTGCCTCTGCGGATCGTCGTGCGTGCACGCCGGCAGCGCGAGGATGATTTGGTGTCGGCGGAAGAGGGCGGCGAAGGCGCGACGATTCGTGTGGCGCGTGGTCGCAAGGGTGTGAGCGAGCGACTGACGGGGAACCTTGCGCTGGGCGAGGAAGATGATCGCTGGTTGAGCGATGAGTTTTCGGTGGCCGCGCCGGGTGGCGTGGAAAGCGGCGAAGAGGCTGAGGGCGATGATGTGCCTTCGGCGGCGGATCTTCGCAAGCCTGCGAAGGGCCGTAAGAGCGACCACGAGGGCTTTGATGATGTCGATGACACCAGCGACATGGACTTTGATGATGGCGACGCGGGTGATGATGCTCGCGCGTTGATGGATGATTTTGACAAGCCGGCGGCGAAACCGGGCAAGCCGCAGGCGGTGGGCAAGCCCACCGCGAAGCAGGCGGAGGCGGCCGAGAAGCCCGTGGCTGAGAAGAAGACTGCAACCAAGAAAGCCGCGAAGAAGGCAGCGAAGCCTGCTGCGAAGAAAGCGGCGGGTAAGGCCTCGACGAAGCCTGCCAAGGCAACAAAGAAGGTTGTAAAGAAGGCGGCGAAGAAGCCAGCGGCCAAGAAGGCTGCGAAGAAGAAGGTCAGCAAGAAGAAGTGATTGCGGCTTGATGCTGACGGTCGCTTACGCGGCTCGCGCGGGCGAGGTCGGTAGCGGCTGGGGCACTTCGGGCAGCCACGGCATGAGGATGCGCGGCGCGTTGCGGCGTGGACGTGTGCTGCGCGCGAAGAACTTGGTCAGCAGGTCGCCTGTCGCCAGCGAGCCGATGACCAAGGCCTGCGGGCGATCGGTTTCGTGCACGATTTCGACGCCTAGCTCGTGCAGGGCGCGGGCGATGATGCGGGCGTCGGGACCGGCGTCGGTGATGGCGATGCGGGTGATGTCGTGCGTGGCGAGTTGCTGGGAGAGCGCGTCGCGGGCGGTGGCGAGGCCGGTCAGTTCGTCCCACACCATCGTCGGCAGGGGGTCGCGGAGAAGCTGCTCGCGCTCGCGGCGGAACTTGCGAACACCGGCGGCGGCCAATCGCACATTGCCGGCCCGCGCGGCGATGGCTCGGGCGCGAGCGCGGGCAAGCCGCAGACTTTCGTGCTGATCAGCGACAGGTGCGTACTGGTACACAAAGCTGAGCAGTTCGCGTGAGAACCGCACCGCGCGGCGCGGATCGGGCGTCGTTGTGCTGGCTTCTCGCACGGCGAGCAGTCGCGGATCCATGATGATGCGCAGTCCTGCGCGAAGCAAACGCGCTGACAGGTGCATCTCGGCGACCTCGCTGCGATACATGCTCGCGTAGCCGCCCAGTGATTGAATGAGCTGCGGACGCACGGCGACGCAGCCCCGCGTGATGCCGGTGGGCAGGCCGCCTCGCATGCGCTTGCGGGGTTCGCCAGCGCGAGAGACGGCAAAGAGATCGGGCGTGACGCAAGCGATGTGCTGGGGCCAGTCGATGAGCGCGTCGAGCCAGCCGTCGCCTGCGGGGCAGGTGCGGTGATCGAGCAGCAGCGCCCAGTCGCAGGTGCGCGAGAGGGCGGAGAGGCCGGCATCCCACGCGGCTCGTGCGTGGCGTTGGGGCAGCACGACGGAATGGACCGGCACGTCGGCGAGTTCGCGCGGGGGCACGAGCCGGACGTGCGATGCGTCATCGACGACGACGACTTCGCTGCCCAGCGTGATGGCTGGTGATTGCGCAAGGCGGCGCAGCGTGCGCTGGAGTTGCGCGGGTTTGTTGCGCGACACGATGACGAATGACAGCTTCACGACGCCTCCC
>DATGWV010000348.1:0-14388 GCA_035299305.1 Phycisphaerales bacterium
GAGGGGGTTGCCCGTGCCCACGAGCGTGCCGCCGCAACTGGTGCGATACCAGTCGATGGTTTCACCCGCGCCGACAGTTGCGCTGAGAGAGAGACTTTGCGTGGCGCAGACGGGATTGGGCGTCGCGGTGACGGCGGTGGGTGTAGCCGGCGTGGGGACGTTGATGCGGAAGGTGGGGCTGACGTTGAAGAAGACGTTGCCGACGCTGCGCACCATGAAGCGCGCGGTGTTGGTGCTGACGCTGGGGACGGTGACGGCCTGCGCGCCGTCGTTGGGCGTGTTGGCGAGGACGACTGTGGGGAACGTCAGGCCGCCGTCGGTGCTGAGAAGGATGTCGACGTTGGCGCAGTTGACGGGTGTGGTGTTGGAGTTGGCGACGTTCCAGGTGAGGGAGAAGAGTGAGCCGCCAGCGATGAGCGGATTGCCGGTGGGGTTGGTGACGGTGAAGGGCCCGGCGGCGGTGGAGATGGTCACGCGGGTTTCGGCGCCGGCTCCGCTGGGCTGGATGGCAACGCCGCCGCCGCCCGTGCGGTTGTCGCGCACGGTGGCGCGGAAGCTCAAGGTGCGAGCGACTTGCGGGAGGAATTCGCCAGGATCGCGCGTGCCGTCGATGACGTCGTCGAGGGCGGGGAAGTAGCGTGTGGGACTGGTGACAGGTGCACGGGCGCGGAAGATGGGGTTGGTGCCAGTGTCGCCCTGCGAGAGCGCGACGGCGGTTGCTGCGGTTGCGCTGTCGCTTTGCTCCCAGCTGTAGGTCAGCGGGTCGCCGTCGCTGTCGGCAGCGGTGGTGACGGTGAGAGCGAAAGGCGTTTGCTGCGGGATGACGTAGGTGAGGCCCGGCGCGGTGAGCGTGGGGATGTTGTTGGTAGTCGCGAGCGTGCCATCACAGGAGAGGCCCGTGATGAAGCTGCGCATGCCTTGGATGTTCTCGTGATGGAAGAAGGGATCGCTGTTGTTTTGGAGGTTGTCGGGGCCGCAGATGCCGGCGTAGGCCATGATCGTCGAGCCACTGCCTGGCTCGTAGCGCCAGCCGGAGGAGCCAGCGTTGCCGTTGCAGCCAGCGAAGCTGTGCTGACCGTTGAACTGGTGGCCCAGTTCGTGGGCGATGTAGTCCACGGCGAAGGGATCGCCGATCGGCGGATCGAAGCAACTGACGCCGCGACCTTTGTTGGCGGTGGAGCAAACGACGCCCAGACCGGCGACGCCGCCGCCGCCAGTGCGACCGACGACGTGACCGACATCGAAGTTCGCGCTGCCGATCACGCTGGTGAGCGTGGTCTGGTTGGCGCCGATCATCTGGCTGACATTGGCGTCGTCGTAGGGATCGGTCGTGCTGTTGGTGTAGATGACGTTGGTGTTGTTGACGAGGAGCAGGCGGGTGCCGAGCTCTTTCTCGTAGATGCCGTTCACGCGGTTGATGAGCGTGGTGATGGCGGTCTGCGCTTTGGTCCGCTTGACGGTGTCGGTGTCAGTCGTGAGACTGTGATACGCGGTGAATTCAGCGGTTGCGGCGACCGCGAGACGCACGGTGTTGAGATTGAGCAGCACGCGCGGCGCGAAGCCCCCTGCGGGCTGGTCCATCTGCGGGGCATTCTCGCCAACGAAGCAGCGCCAGACATGATCGATGGCGCGGCGATAGTCGCGCTTGTAGTAGCTGGTGTAGTAGTCGATGTTGTTCTGCGTGCTGGGATCGATGTAGTACGCGCCGTTGACGCTGAGCACCTGCGCGTGGAAGCCGGCGGGCGTCATGTCGAAGCGAACGGTGGCGTATGGGTCGTCGATGCCCTGGCCCGCGTAGGTCTTGACGTCGGGAAGCTGCTGCGCGAGATCGGGCAGCATGATGGGCGACTCGGTGATGCCGAAGCGTTCGAAGGAGCCGTCGGGCTTGGGAAGCCAGATGATGAGAGGCGCCTGGCCGCTGAACTCGAGCGGCGCGGCGGCGAGCGTTTCCTTCATCGCTTCGACATCGAGCAAGACCTGCTGGCCTTTGGACGGGCGAATCCACGGCGTCGCGTTCTCGAGTTCGGCGGGCAGTTCATCGATGGCGAACCAGCGGCCGTCGAGCGAAACTTCTTGTGCGGGCGCGAGCGATACGCACGACGCGAGAGCGAGCAAACTGACAAAGGCGGCACAGCGCATGGCAACTCCTGTCCAAGAGATGGACATTGATGCAGGGCCCCGATAACCCTACTAGATTGCCGGCGATCGCGGGCGGCAGAAGAAGCAATATATCCGAGTCGTCAAGTCGCGTGTTGCGGGAAAAACGGCGGTTGCGCGCGAACTTTGCCCAAACAACGAGCGGGTCAGATGCGTTGACACCACTCGCGCCAGAGCGCGCGGCAATGGGTTTCCATGTGCGCGGCGAGCGTGCGTGTATCGCACAGTGGTGAAGCGGTGACGCGGGAACGGAGTGTGTTGCGAAGCGTTTGCAGTGCGGCGCGATCACTCGCGAGATGCTTGGCGGCTGCTGCGAACTGTGCGGCGTCGGTGGTGATCCAGTCGGGTTGGTTGATGGCTTGCAGGAGACTTGCGCCGACGCGCGCGTGGTGTGTGGCGCCGACGCGTGTGATGACGGGGACGCCCATCATGAGCGCTTCGATCGTGGTTGTGGTGCCGTGGTATGGATAGGTGTCGAGCGCGATGTCGATGTCGCGGTAGGTTGCGAGGTGCGCGTCTTTGCCGGGCGTTTCGGGGCGCAGCTCGATGCGGGCGGCGCCGATGCCACGCTGCGAGAAAGCGGCGAGCAGCGTGTCGCGACATTGTGCGTGCTGCATGTGCGAGTTCTTGATGAGCATGCGCGATTGGGGAAGCTCGCGAAGAACAGTGCACCAGTGATCGAGACAGGTGGGCGTGATTTTCTGGTAGGTGTTGAAGCTGCCGAAGGTGATGGGCTTGGATGCGTCGCGCAGCGCGGGGCCGGGCGCAACGGCGGGCAAGTGATGCGGCGGGGTGTAGGCGAGAAAGCACGGCGCGATGCGCAGCAGACGCTCGGTGGCGAAGGCATCGGCGTCGGTGGGCGGATCGGTGATGGCATCGACGAAGCGGACGTTGATGGTGTCGAGGCCTGTCGTGCTGGCGTAGCCCATGTATGTCGCTTGCACGGGCGCGGCTCTCACGGCGCAGATGCCGATGCGGCCTGCGCCGGTCCAGCCAGTCAAATCGATCCAGATATCGATTCCATCGGCGCGAGCCAGCCGGGCGACGGCGTAGTCATCGACGCCATTGATGTCGCGCCACGCGTGCGCGCGCGACTTGAGTCGCTGGGTGAGTTCATCTTCGCTGATGGCGTGGTGATAGCAGTAGACCTCGAATCGCTCGCGATCGTGCGAGGCGATGATGCCTTCGATGAAGTGGCCCGCGCTGCGATTACGAAAATCCTGCGAGCAGTAGGCGATGCGGAGCTTGCGATCAGGATCGCGCGAGTTGGTGAAAGCGTCGGGCAACGAAGGCACGCGGCGGCGCAGCAGCAAGGCGGCGCGTTTGTGCTCTTCAAACAACTGCTCGCGCGAAATCGCGTCGCTGTAGAGCAGTTGCAGCATCATGTTGCACTGGGCTTCGAGCGCGATGTGCACCTGCTGGCGCATGTCGCGCGTCACGGCGATGAGCGGCTCGACGTCACCCGACATGAGCAGCTCGCTGCAAACGCGGCGCGCGAGGGATGCATCGGCGGGGTTGGCACGCCACTGCGCGACTGATTCGCAGGCGGCATCGCGCACGCGGCCTGCTTGGCGCAGGACGGTGATGAGTTCGCTGCGGAAGATGGCGTGATCGGGAAATTGCTTGATGCCGTCGCGCAGTAGTTTTTCAGCGCGATCACGCTTGCCTGCACTCGCGAGACAAACGGCGAGATTGAGCAGGACATCAGCGCGCTGCGCGCCGCCTCGCCAGGCCAGCTCGAGACAACCGGCGGCGGAGGTGTAATCGTGGACTGCGCCCAGCAGCGTGCCTAGGAGGGCGTTGAAGTTGGGATCGAGGGCGAAGGACTTGCGGTGCTGTTGCAAAAACGTGATGGCGTGCGGCACACGGCCGCTGTCAGTCAGCGATTGCGCGTGCAGCAGCACGTTGTGCAGCGTCAGCCCAGCCATCCACCCACGAGCCTTTCAGGGCTCAGGTCGCGTACATGAACTCTTCGCGCACCACCTTGCCATTTTGCACGGTGTACACGCCGACTTCACGCATTGTGCGACGATTGCCCGACTTCTTCTCCTCCACATCCATCGTGATGTGCACGCTGAAGCCGGTGGAGCCGACGAACGGCCCCTCGGCGCGACAGCCGTGCACGGTGTTTTCGCTCATCCAGCCTTCGCACTTTTCCTTGACGGCGGCGCGGCCATACCACGCGAGATTGGCGCCAATGCCTTCGATGCTCATGAAGTCTTTGGACCAGTACTTGTCCCACAGGGGCGTGTCGTCGTGTGCGCCGCTGTTGATGTGGGCGACGACTGCACTGCCGATTTCAGCGGCAGAGGCGCCGCTGCCTGTGCTGATGGGATGCATGCCGACGAGCTTGGGAGCACTCGCGGGCTTGCCAGCAGCTTGCTTGGGTTGAGGCTTCTTCCCGCCAGCTTTGGGCTTGGAGGAGGCCTTGGCCGAAGCGGCGGGTTTCTTGGTGAGTTTTTGAGGAGCGTTCTTGGAGTTTTTCTTTGCGACTTTCTTCGCCATTGTGCACCACCTTCAGCGCGTCGTCCGCGTGGACGCGAGAGCGGAAGGTAGCAGAAAGCGGGGAAAAGTGCAAGGGGATTGTGACGTCAGGCGGGCAGCAGGTCGCGGATGATGGAGATGACCAGCAGCACGACGCCGGCGGTTGCGAGGATGACACCCACGAGGATGCCGGCATTGAGCAGGGTGGTCAGACGCTGAAGCCTGCGGGCGCGGAGGGTGCAGGCGAAAGCGAGCGCGATGCCGCCGAAAGTCAGGTTGCGACCGAGTTTGTCCAGGTCGAGCGGCCCGGCGATGACGCGGAGGATGAGCAAGACGGGCAAGAAGCCCGCGACGAAGAATCCGAGTCGCTCGAGCCAGATGGGGTGATCGGTTGGAGGCTTGGTTTGCGACATGCCGCTCTTACGAAATCGTGAGTGTCGGCTTCGCGCCACCCGTGCGCACGCTCGTCAGCGCGACTTGGCCTTCGAGGTTGGTGATGAGGTCTTCGAGGGCTTTGTGGAGGCGTTGGCCGGCGGCGTCGGACTTTGATGGCGTGAAGTTGCTGGTGGGGTCGCCTGCGTCGCTGTTGGTGCGCAGGCTCATGGTGATGGGGAGCGCGCCCAGGAAGGGCACGTTGAGCTTTTGGGCCATCACTTCAGCGCCGCCTTTGCCGAAAATGTCGTATTGCTTGCCGTCGTCGGCGATGAAGGAACTCATGTTCTCGACGACGCCCAGCACGGGAATCTGGAGCTGCTGGAACATCTTCGCGGCGCGAACGGCGTCGTCTTGCGCGACCTTTTGCGGCGTGCACACGACTACGGCGCCGGTGAGTTGCAGCGTTTGTGCCATCGTGAGCGAGACGTCGCCCGTGCCGGGCGGCAGGTCGATGATGAGGTAATCGAGTTCGCCCCACTCGGTTTGCTCGGTGAGTTGTTTGAATGCGCCGTGGGCCATGGGGCCGCGCCAGATGAGGGGCTTGTCGGGATCGACGAGTTTGCCGATCGTCATGGCTTTGATGCCGTGCGTGAGGAAGGGCTGGAGCATGCCGCGATGCACGACGGCGTCGAGTGACGCGAGGTTGAGCATGGTGGGCATGCTGGGGCCGTAGATGTCGCCGTCGAGCAGGCCCACGCTGAAGCCGCGGCGCGCGAGGCCCACGGCGATGTTGAGCGAGACGGTGCTTTTGCCGACGCCGCCTTTGCCTGCGCCGACGGCGATGATGTGGCGCGCGTTGACGGCGCGCTCGGGCTGTTTGAGGCCGGGAATGGGCGTGTGGCCTGTGGGTGCGGCGGGCTTGGGAGGCTGGGGAGATTGCATGGGTGCGTTGGATGCTGCTGGTTGTGGCTGCGTGGGCGAGGATGCGCCGGGCATGCCGCCGAAGCGGGCGGTGTGAACGATGGTGCCGTTCTTGTCGACGTATTCGATGATGAAGGAGTCGAGCTTGGTGCCTTCGCGCAGGGCGTAAGCGTCCATCGATTGTTTGGCGAGGGCGCTGACGCGATCAAACTGGTCGCGCGAGGCGCCGGCGGGCAGTTCGAGCTTCACGCTGGCGAAGGTGTCGCAGACGCTGCTCCAGAGCATCGCGTTGTGATCGGCGAGAGTGCCGCCTGCGGGGTGAGGGATCGCGCCGAGGGTGAACTTGATTCCGTCTTTGGTGAGAGGCATGAGTGTTCCTGACTACCCGACATGACTGGCCGACATGACTGGCCGACCTGAGTACCCGACCTGAGTACCAGTCTTCAGTGGTTGCACGCGGCAATGGCACGCGTGCGCATGAATCCCGAGCGAATCGTAGGGTCCGTTTATGCGGGCTTGTCCCGCAGAAATCGCGAATGCGCGTGCAATAGCCGCGAGGTGCGTGCGTTTGGCTCGATGTAGAAAGCAGACGCGAAACTGCACAATTTCAGTAACACGCGCGTCGCATCCTCGCGGATGTGCGACGACGCTCAAGGACAGAAGGAACACGTATGCAACTGAAGGCAACCATCGTTCATTCACTCATGCTCACTTTGCTCGCCGGCTCGCTCATCAGCGTGCAGACCGCACGCGCCGATGATGACGGCTTGGGCGGACCCAAGGTCAAGGACAACAGCGTGCCCGGCAATCGCGGCAAGCTGGGTGATGGCTCGCGGGAACGTGGCGAAGGCCGGCCGCAAGCGCCGCGTGCGTTTGTGCGGGCGGTGGAATCGCTCAAGGCAGAGAGCACACCTGCGGAGCTGCGTTTGACGGCGGAGCAGGAGAGCAAGATCAAGACGCTGCGCGAGGAGTTTGAAGCGAAGGTGCAGGCGTATCGCGATGCGAACAAGGACGAAGTGATCAAGCTGCGCGAGGATGTGGGGCCGCGTGAACGCCGGCGGATTGATGAGATGCTGCGTGGTCCGGGCGAAGGCCCGCGAGATGGAGCGCGTCGCGAAGAGCGGCCCAAGGGCGAGCCGGGCGACGGCATGATGGACGAAGGCAAGCCGGTGGATGAGGCGAAGGCTGAGGCAGCACGCAAGCGGCTGCGCGAGATCATGGAAGCCGCGCCGCAGCCCACCGAAGTGCAGACAGCGGTGATGGGCGTGCTGACCGAGCAGCAGAAGGAACACGTGCGCACCACGATGGAAAAGATGGCGAAGGAACGCCAGGAAGAAATGGGCGGGCGCGGCGAGGGCATGCTCGAGCGGCTGTCTCCGGAAGATCGTGAGAAGCTCAAGAACATGTCGCCCGAAGAACGGCGCGAGTTCATCCGTGAGAAGATGAAGGAACGCGGCGAAGGCGAACAGGGCGAAGGCCGGCGCGGCCGCGGCAAGGGTGGCGAGAAGCAGCCCAAGTAAGCGCGGAGGACGATTGATGTTTGCAAGACCCCGGCGTGATGCTGGGGTCTTTTGTTTTTTGGGTGGGCGGCGCGGTGGGCGACGGGCCTGTAACTCGATGGCTGAAAGAGAGTTAGTGCCAATCTTGTAATTTTTTTCGCCCGTTGCAATAGTTCATCCGCATGGACGTTGGAGAGGATGGCGCGATGCGCCGCTCGTTCAATCAATCTGCCCCCGATAGCGTGGAGGCTGGTGCTCTGTGCCCAGCCTTCCGCTTTTTTTGCGTGCTATGGCGCGGCGGTGGTGTCGAATCGTGTGAATCATCAGATGCTTTGGACGCGATGCGATTTGTTCGCATTTTGATAGCAATTTGACCCACGAACACCACCCTGTTTTAGAAAAGTCAAGCGGATTTGTGAAATCTGAACCGAAATATGCGTGGAACTCGAACACGAACTCCGATGTCCTGTACACTACTTTGATCTCTCTCTCCTCCAGCGGGGCACCGTCTACCAGATGGTGCCCTGCTTGTTTTTGCGTTTGGTGCGATTTGGACGCGTTTTTCTCGGACACCAACGCCTGTTCGGTCTTCTCGGACGCTTGTCTGCACGAGCTTTTGCGGTGTTCGTGATCCGCCCGCCGATCAAGTGCCAACTATCTCGCATGACCCAAAGCGGTCCCATACTCGTCACCGGCGCGGCAGGCTTTATTGGCTCGCATGTGGTGGCGGCGTTGACGGCGCGGGGGACCGCCGTGGTAGGGCTGGACAACTTTGATCCGTACTACGACCGGGCGATCAAGTTGCGGAACTCGCGTGAGGTGGGGCTGGGGGGCGCGAAGCCTCTGGTGGAAGCCGACATTTGCGACGACGCGGCGATGCGGCGGGTGTTTGATGAGCACAGGCCGGTGGGCGTGATTCATCTGGCGGGCAAAGCGGGCGTGCGGCCCAGCATCGCGGACCCGGCGGGGTACATGCACACGAATGTGACGGGCACCGCGCGCGTGCTGGCGCATGCGCAGCGCGTAGGGTGCTCGCGCGTGGTGGTCGCGTCGTCGAGCAGTGTGTATGGCAACTGTACCGTGTCGCCTTTCAGCGAAGAGCTGGATGTGAGCACGCCCATCAGTCCGTATGCGGCGAGCAAGCGCGCGTGCGAACTGCTGGCGCACACGCATGTGCATCTCACCAAGCAGCCTGTGGCGTGTCTGCGGTTCTTTACGGTGTTTGGGCCGAGGCAGCGACCGGACCTGGCGATCAGTGCGTTTCTGCAGCGGGTGAGCGCGGGAGAAGCGATCGCGATGTTTGGTGATGGCACGACGGCTCGCGATTACACGTTTGTGGATGACATCGTGCAGGGCGTGCTGAGCGCGTACGACGCGATTCCGGCGCATGGGTATCGCGTGTGGAATCTGGGGAATAACAAGCCGGTGAGCTTGCGCGAGATGATCGCGGCGATTGAACGAACGGTGGGCACGGCGGCGAAGATTGATCGCAAGCCGATGCAGCCTGGCGATGTGGAACTGACGTGCGCGGATATTTCGCGGAGTCAGCGCGAGCTTGGATATCAGCCGCGTACGAGTTTTGCTGAAGGACTCGCGAAGCAGTGGGCATGGATGCAGGGCGTGGCGAAGGGATGAAAAAACCCGCCGACCTTGGAGGGTGCGGCGGGTGTGGTGAGTCACTGCAAGCAATCGTCACGCGGCGGACTTACGGATTGGTCGAATCCGCGTTGGTCTGCTGCTGCTGCTGATTCAGCTGGTTTTGCACCACGGTCATGAAGCCGGGACGACGGACGGTCGTGGTGCGAACGGACGTCGCGTTCTGCTGAGGACGCTGCACGGTGCGACGCGGACCTTGGGGCGATGCGTTGTTGTTGCTGTTGTTGTTCGCGGAGTTGTTGTTGTTGTTGGAGTTCGAGTTGTTGTTGCTCGAGCGCACGGGCGCGTTGAGGCGCGAGACGGCGCTGCTGCGATTGACGCGGATGCCGCGTTGGGCGGCGATGGAGTTGGGGCGAGACGCATTCGCGGCGGGAGCCGGTGTGGGATTGGGGTTTGACACGATGGGCGCGACCGGCGGTGTAGGCGGCGTGGGGTCGGGCGTGTTGGAGGTGTTGGGGGTGTTGGGAGCCGAGCCGCCCGCGATGGGCGCCCACGGATCAGGCACGTTGATGTTGGGCGGCGGTGTCGTGGGCGGCACGCTTGGGGGCGTGTTGTTCGAAGGCGGCGTGACCGGAGGCGTGACAGGAGGAGTCACGGGCGGGGTTACAGGAGGAGTCGTCGGCGGCAGCGTGTTGCTGGGCGGCGGATCGACCGGGGGTGTGGTGCCGGGCGGGGGATCAACGGGAGGCGTCGTCGGAGGTGTGTTGCCGCCGCCGCTGGAAGGCGGAGTTTCGCCACCTGATTGGTTTTGCTGCGCGGGCGGCTGCGTCGCGTTCTGGCCCGGCAGGCGACCAGCACGAATGTTCTGAATGAACGGGTCGTTGTCGCGGATGTCCTGGGGAAGTGTGTATTCCCAGCTCCGCGCGAACTGGACGTTCTGCGGCTGATCGAGGGTCCAGAAGACGGTGGGTCGGTAGCCCCAGCTTGCGAGTTGACGAATGTCGGCGTCGACTTGAGCGTCGGTGGGACGACCGAAGCTGCGTTGATAGGGCGGGCGGTAGCCCAGGCCGACCCAGCTTTCGTGTCCCGGGTTGAGGAAGTCGGAAAGGACGTTGGGGCCTTTGATGTTGAACAGATCGCTGCGAACGGTGGTGGTGCCTTCGATGTCGAGCCAGCCGTCGTACCACGTGGGTGCATGGACATGGAGAATGTCGCACTGGCTCGGCTCGGTGATGAACTCAACACCCGGGTGGCGGGCTTTCATGGCGTCGAGCCACGTGACCAGATCCCACAGCGGCACGTGATAGGGCGTGAACGTATCGAGGCCGATCATGGTTGCGCCGGCGCGGACTGCGTCATCGAGTTCGCGATTGGCGGCAGCGACGTGCAACGAGTTGGCGGGATCGAAGTGTTCGCTTTCGGAGCCGTCCCACTGCGTGGAGACTTCAAGCGAGCGACCCCACCAGAAGCCGACTCGCTTGCCGCGTGAGACGAGCCACGGGAAGCCTTCGGTCACGGAGAATGCCGTGGCGAGTTGCTGCGTGGCATTGAGCTGGCTGGCCATTTGGAAGGGCCAGTTGAGTTGCGGGTTGTTGCGGTAGATGCCACTGGGTGTCCAGACCATGGTGTTGGCCCAGCCGGCGTTGTCGATGGAGCGCACGGTGGGGCCGTAGCCGCGTTGATCGGGGCGCAGGTGGTGTGGGAAGCCGTAGGGATTGGCGGAGGATTGATAGCCCGCGTCGGCCATGTTGTAACCGGCGACGAGGGTGTCGTCGCGCTGGTATTGGACGCCGCCGTAGGTGGCGCGGAAGAAGTCGCGATAGGGCAGCAGGGTGCGGACCCAGTTCTGCGTGTCGGCGTTGGTGCGAATGCTCATGACGTAGACGCGTTCTTCGCCGGGCGGGAGCATGGCCTGGTGCTGGAGACGCGTGTAGTCGGTTTCGTTGCCCTCGTTGTTGAAGCTGTAGTAGACGAGCCAACCCCGGCCGGCTTCAGACTGAGCGAGCGAGCCAGTGGGGCTGTTGATGTGGAGGCGGACGTCGTGCTTGTACTCAAGCACGGGGTAGTTGATCGAGATGCCCACGGTGCGCTGCTGATTGCGGAGCACCATGACGGGCGAGTAGAGGTCGAGGGGATAGAGCCAGGCTTGGCCGATGTGGGTTTGCGTGTTGGCGGGGCGCATCTCGGCGTTCATGCGCGTCCACGAGTACTCGATGTTCTCGCCCATGTTGAGCACGCCAAAGCCCATACGACCCATCGCCTTGGGACTGCCTGTGACGTTCTTGACGGTGACGATGATGTCGGCGCCGGTGGGCTGCTGCTGCATGCGCACGTTGACATTCACGCCTGCGGGAAATGAGTTGGCGACAGGAATGTTGGCGAGCGCGAGGATGACTTCGTTAGTGGCGGCGTCGCGCAGCTCCAGCTGCGAACCGACGAGGCGCGAAACCACGGTGGGCGTGCCTTCTTCAATGGCGGGAATCTGCGTGAGGGCGGCGGCCTGGCCCTGGGCCATGACCAGATGCGCCGGGAGCAGGCTGGCGCACGCGATGCCCAGATAGCGAGCGGATCGGCAGAAGGGACGCAGGGCGGCTTGCAGACTCATGTTCGGTGCTCCCGTGGCAGAGGCCACGCTGACGCGCCGCGGAGTTCCCGCTACGCGGGCGCATCGACGAAAAGATCGGATTGATCTGTGCAAACTCTCCGTCTTCACGCGCGATGCGTGGTGTGAGACGCGTTCTAGGGCGTCGTGGTTCGCGCACGCGGGGCGCGAGGCGCACGTCACGCTGTCGGCATAGCAGGCACAGGTCTGACCCGCTGTCGCGGGAAAGCGTCACGACGTTCGGTGGTCGGACGCGTCTTCCTGGCCGTAGGAATAGGCGTACTGCGGATCGACGAGGTCATCGGACGTTTGCTCGGCGAATTCTTCTTCGGGCGGAGCTTCTTCCGCGGGCATCGCCTGATAACGCAGACCCAGACCCACGAGGACTTTGGCCGTCACCCAGAGGAAGACGTACGCGGAGGCCGTCGCTGTGACGGTGCGGAAGAGGAAGAGGCCCAACTCGCCACGCGGGAGTGCGGTGATTTCGGCAAGGGCGACTCCCAACGGAACGACGATGAAGGGATTTTCTGCGAACTTCTTCACGAGATCGTCGCCGATGCGGAGCAGGGCGGCGAAGATGAGGGGGTAGAGCCAGAGGCAGATGTAGGGGTTGTCGTTGAAGATGTGACCGATGATGCCGGGGCCGACGTTGTAGCCTGGACTCTTCTTGGTGATGCCCATCTCGGGCACCATGGTGAGGCCCAGCGGATTGGGCTTCTCTTCCCAGAACTGGCGCGGAACAGGCTGGGTGATGGCGTACACCATGGAGTGCAGCGGGTCGTAGGGCATGGTGTCGGGGCGGTTCTCGATGAGGTACATCGAGTTGCCGGCGGCTTCCTGACCGGTGCCCATGTCGATGAGGCCGCGGACGATGTTGGCGCTGAACAGGCGCGTGACGGTTTCGGCAAAGCTCATTTGCAGAGCCTTTTCGCTACGCGCTGAGGTGAAGGCGGCGAGGGTGATAAGGCCGAAGGTGGCGATAGCCGCGAACGGCAGAGCGGCACGACGAACGGGGATGTGCTTGAAGTGACCGTGGAACGCGCCCCAGACAGCGGCAATGAGCACGCTGGCGACGTCGCGGCGGCCGAAGTTCTGGAAGATCACCATCACGATGGCGGTGCAGAGCACCATGCCGAAGAGCACGATGAATGTGGGGTTGCCCCAGTGTCGGGCCCACGCCCACGCCGCGAGACCGACAGCGGCAGATGCCAAAGCAGCGGCGATGATGAGGGATAGCTGTGAGAAGATCGGGATGAAGGCGAGGACGAAGCGGAAGAGGGCGGCTGAGCCCAAGACGCCCCAGGCAAGTGCCATCATGGTGGCGCTGGTGGGAACCGCTTGGTTGGTGCCGATGCGATTTTGGAGACCGAAGGTGAGGGCTTTGGTCTTCCAACCTATGGCGAAGATGATGAGGAAGATTGTGACCGCCGCGGCGTAGATGGTGCCCGAGGTAGCAGGGTTGTTGACGCCTGACTCGCCATACTGGCGAAGGCCCAACATGATGGCGGCACTGGTGATCTGGAAGATCAGGAAGCCGAAGAAGAAAAAGTGAACCAGTGACAGGATGGGCGCGCCGCGGCTAACGCGGTAGATCATCACGCCGATGATCGCGAAGAAGAGAAAGACGAAATAGATCGCGAGCAGAAACTCCATCCGGGCTCCGTCAGGGTGCGGGCGGTGGCCGAACCTTGTCTTGAACTAAAGCATGTCTTGGACTCAACCTTGTCTTGTACTATCGGTCCAATCGGCCCGCGACATGCGGCGGGGTTGCATGATACGGACGGGGTGCGACAGAGGATCGACTGGGAACGTTGAGTTCAGCGGATTCCGCGGTACATCTGCTCGTATTCCCGCACCAGACGTGCGGGTTCGAGAAGACCAAAGACCCACTCGCGAGCTTGCGCGGCGATGTTTGCGCTGCGGTCGGTATCGAGCAGCGCGGGCAACTGGATGCGAAGGGCTTGGGCGATGGCATCGCCGGTCGGCTCGATGATCGTGCCTGCACCGCTGGCTTGGAGTTCGGACCAGAGGTCCACGCCTTTGGTGGTAAAGACGGGCGTGCCGCAGGCGAGGGATTCGAGAAGGACGAAGCCGAAATTTTCCTGGCTGGTGGGAAGCACGAGCGCGGTCGCGGCTTGCATGAGGCTGAGTTTGAGCGCGCCGTCGACCATGCCGACGAAGCGGGCGTGGGATTGGAGCTTCAGCGACTGCACCCGGGCCTCGAGCATGCGCGTGTAGGCTGCGTCTTGGGGCGGACCGGCGAGAATGAGATCGCAGTCGGTGCCGACGGCGCGGAGAGCGGCGAGGGCGTCGATGGCGTGCTCGGCGCCTTTCTTGGGATGGAGACGGCTGAGGAAAAGGAGCGTGGGCGCGCCTGGGCGAAGCTGGAAATGCTCGCGTGCGAGCTGCGGGCCGGGCAGATCGCGGAAGGGCGCGAGGTCCATCGGCAGGGCGACGACGCGAGTGGGTGCGCGGGTGTGCTGGGCGACTTGCGTGGCTTCGGCTTGTGCGGCGCAGTGGATGGCGAGAGCGTTGTCGAGCATGCGCGAGCCGAAGAGACGCAGGAAGAGGCGCTTTTTCGCGGCACCTTGGGCCATGCTCCAATCATCGAGCATGCCGTGCGCGCTGACGACGTAGGGTTTGTTACAGCGGCGAGCGACACGTGCGACTTGGAGATTAGAGGAGGACCACGGCCCGTGAATGTGGACGATGTCGCACGCGCGGACGAGTTGATCCGCTTGCGTGAGTGCGGCG
>DATGWV010000349.1:0-12092 GCA_035299305.1 Phycisphaerales bacterium
GTTTGGCGCGGGGCTCACGGCGTTCTTCTTTTTCTTCTTTGTCACTGGCTGGGGGAAAGTCACGAGCACGTGGCAGGAGTTGCTGCCGCAGCGCAATCGCGGGCGGGTGTTGTATCTGCTGGGACGCATGGACAAGGTCATCGCGGCGTTCATTCGCGGACGCATCACGGTGTGCGCGGTGATGATCGTGCTGTACACGCTGCTGTACTGGTTCATCGGCGTGCCTGCGCCGTTCGTCATGGGCCCCATCACGGGGCTGCTGACGATTGTGCCGTATGCGTCGGGCCTTTCGGCTCCGATTGCGATGCTGATGATGTGGCTGTCGCCCGGCGCGGGAGATGATTCGTTCCGGCAGCAATGGTGGTGGATCATCGGCGCGCCGCTGGTGGTGCTGGGCATTGCGCAGGCGCTGGATGACTGGGTTCTGACGCCGCTCATTCAAGGCAAGGCGACGGACCTGCCCATGCCGACGATCATCTTCGCGAGTATCGCGGGCGGAAGTCTGGCGGGGTTCTATGGGTTGCTGCTGGCGATTCCGATCGCGGCGTGCCTGAAGATCTTGATTGAAGAGATTGTCGTGCCGCACGTGCGAGCGTGGGCGAAGGGGGAGCGGTTTGATTTGCTGCCGGTGGATCGGTCGTAGCGATGTGCGCTGCGCGGTCGGGGCTTGGGTGGATGTTGTTTGGCCGCGGAGCGATGTGTTAAGTTGGCGGCTCCGCGCGATTGTGGTTGGCGCGGCGTACACGAAGCGGTAGACTGATCAGCGTGTCATGTTGTGGCATGATGGCATCTGCTGAAAGGGGTTCGCCATGCGATGGATGTGTGCAACCGTCTTGGGTAGCGTGATGGCGGCGGGGCTGACGGGGGGCGTGGCGGCGACCCGTGTGGTGGCCGGTGAATGCGGCACGGAGTTTCAGCTTGCGGGCGTTCTGGGGCGGACTGACGGGCCGCTGCGTTCGCTGCTGACGCTGCCCAGCGGGGACATCATCGTGGGCGGAAAGTTCACGCAGATCACGGACGCGAACGGCACCGTGGTCAGCGCGAATTCGGTGGCGCGGTGGAATGGCACATCATGGAGCGCGATGGGCAGCGGACTTACGGGCGGGTTTGAGGGGGACAACACGGGAGTCAATTCGCTGCTCGCGTTGCCCAACGGTGACATCGTGGCGGGCGGGACGTTCACGACTTCAGGCAACACGACGACGAATCTGGTTGCGCGCTGGAATGGGTCGACGTGGCAGCCGCTGGGCGGAGGCATTGCTCCGGGTACAGCGACATCGGTGAATCGCGTTGAAGCGCTCGCAGTGCTGCCCAATGGCGACATTGTGGCGGGCGGAGCGATTCGCAACTTTTTGATCGGCGGTTCGTTCGGCCATGTATATCGCTGGAATGGCAGCGCATGGAGCACGCTGAGCGGCGGCACGACGGGACCGGTATACGCACTGGCGATTGAGCAAGGCACTGGGAAGCTCTTGGTTGGCGGTCAATTCGGCAACGCGGGCGGCATCGCTGTCGGGAACGTGGCAACGTGGAGTGCGACGATCGGGTGGGAAGCGATGGGTACGGGGCTGCCGGGCGGGTCAAGCGCGGTGGCGAACTTTGCCTACGGCTCGAGCGGAGCTTTGCATGCGTCGGGTGCGTTTTCAACGCCGCAGGGCGTCCAAGGTTTGGCGCGGTGGAACGGATCGTCGTGGACGGTGATTGCGGCTCCGGCGTCCACGAGCGGCGGCCTGGTCGCGATGAGTGACGGCGGGTTTGTCACGGGCTCGGTGCGCTATCGCAATGGCTTGCTGTCGACGCTGAACACCTCGCAGGCGTTTAATGTGGCGGTGAGACTTGCAGCGAACGGGTCGGACCTCATCGGCGTGGGCACGAGGGTCTTCAGTTCGGGACCGGGCGTTGTACAACGGTTCACATTTGATGGACCTGCGATTCAGGTTGCATCTCCGGGGCTGGCAAGCGAAGCGATTTGTCCGCAAGGCAACGTGACACTGCGGGTGGCGGCGTATGGGCGCCAGCCGATGACGTATCAATGGCGCAGGAATGGGGAAACGATTTCAATTGCGGCGAACCTGACTGCGCAGGCGCCAGAACTGGTCGTGGGCGATGTGCAGTCGAGCGATGAAGGTGTGTACGACTGCGTGGTGACGAGTGCGTGCGGAACCGTCACAAGTTCTGGTATCACGGTGACGCGACTTCCCGAGGGCACGCCCGGATGCGAACTCTCGGGGTGTGACACCATCGACTTCAACAACAATCAGATCTTCCCTGAGGATCAGGACGTGGTTGATCTGTTCTTCGTGTTCGCGGGCGGCGAGTGCGGCAGTTGCAACGACATCGATTACAACAACAACGGCGTGTTTCCGGAAGACCAGGACATCATGGACTTTTTCAACGTCCTTGCGGGTGGATCGTTCTGTCAGTGATGTCGCATCGTCTGACTGCCCCACTGCTCGCACGTCGCGGGACAAAAACACAATCCGCCGACCACGTCCGTGCGGTCGGCGGATTGAGCTGATGCCGATGTGTTGAGTGACTCAGGCGACGAGGTTGGTGGCCTGCTCGATGCTCGAGACGACCTGACGGACCTGGAAGGGCTTCTTCAGGAAGTTGTCGTAGCCCTGGCTGCGGAGGCCCATGGCCTGGCCGTCGGTGAGCTTGCCGCTCATGGCGATGACCTTGGTGAACTGCAGGTTTTCGTTCTTGCGAATCTGGTCGGTGAAGACCTTGGCGTCGACATCGCCCACGTGGAGGTCAAGCAGGATGACATGCGGCTTGAAACGCTCGCACTCCATGCCGGCCTGAAAGCTGCTGGTGCAGGTGCGGACTTCGTAGTTGGTTTGCTCACCGAGGACCTTCTCGAGGACGTCGACGACTTCGCGTTCCTTGTCGACGACGAGCACGCGGGTGCGGCCGCTGTTCTGGCCTTCGAGGGGAATGCCGTGGGCACGCATGAAGCGGGTGAGCTCGCTGGCCGGGATGCGGCGATCGCGCGAGCCGGGGATGCGGTAGCCCTTGAGGGCACCGCTGTCGAACCACTTGCTGACGGTGCGGGGAGCGACGTTGCAGATTTTGGCGACTTCGCCGGTCGTCAGGACTTCTTTGTCGAAGGTCATTGATCTCACCTCTTCCGATGGGTCATTGCGGACGCCTCCCGGGCACACACACGCCGGGACGGCAGTTCCCACGCACGCTCCGAGCAGGAGAGCAGGTGGGCGAGAAGTACATCGGAGGGAATGAGGGGTCAATTCAGTGTGTGCGGAGGATTCCGGCAAAATGTTGTGGGAGCGTACAGAGCGTAAATTGCCAAATGGTCAAATTGCCAAATGGCCAAATGAGGAGGCCGTGTCGGCGTGCCTTGGGAGAGCCGAGGGCCTCCGGCAAGTTGGTTCATGGGCCATTCGGCCTTTCGGTCACCCCGCCCGTCTTTTGTTCGGCGGTGCTTTGACAAGCTGACCAGTTTCCGGTACGCTGCCTAACCTCGTGGCTCCCCTTGGAATAACCGTCCAGGGGGCTTTGTTGTTTGTCCGTCCACGTTCCTGATACGCGGAGTCGCTTTGCCCATGGCCCAGACGACCGATCAACGTCGCCAACCTCTTTTCACTGGCTTGCTTGCCGCTCTGACCCTGTTCGCCGCTGCCGGCGCGCCGGTCAGCGTCGCGACGGCGCAACCTGCGGACGAAGCGAGCGCCGCCAAGCCCGCGTCGGACAAGGAACTGGCGGACGACTTCATCCATTACATCCTGACGTCCAACAACCAGATGGCCATTAGCACGGGCGCGGAGTTGCTGTCGCGCAACCTCAAGCCCGCTGACTTCGCGAACCTTGTGGAGAGCGTGGATGCGCAGCGGTTCACCAACGCGGTGCAGCGCGGCGGCCGCAGCGAGTCGCAAGACCTGCGTGCGCTGAGCGGCGCGCTGGACAAGGCGTATCAGGGCGGTCTGCTGGCGCGAGCGCGCGATCCGGAGATGATCGCTCGTAACATCAAGAACCTCACGGGCGGCCAGCGCGCTCGTCTGCTCGCTCGCGAAGGCCTGAAGCAGGCCGGCGAGTATGCGATGGTGCAACTGCTCGATGCGTACGTGCAAACGGACAACAGCGAGTTGTCGGTCGCGGCGCAGGGCGTGATGATCGACATGGGTCGCCAGTCGATCGTGCCGCTCACGACGGCGCTGCCCAAGCTCAACGGCCTGAACCAGGAGAAGGTCGCGCGGCTGCTGGGGCTGATTCCGTACAAGCAGAGCCTGCCGTTCCTGACGGACCTGGCGGCGACCACGGACAACAGCGCGGTGCGTGCGGCGGCGGAACAGTCGATTGCGCGTCTGGGCGGCTCGCCCGGCAACTCTGCGGATCAATACCGCGGGCTGGCTGAGGCGTATTACAGCGAGAACAGCAACGTCACCAGCTTCCCGGGTGAAGATTTCCAACTGCTGTGGAACTACGCGGCGGAGACGGGCCTCACGATGCGTGAGATTCGCACGCCTGTGTTCCACGAAGCGATGTCGATGAAACTGCTCGAGCGCGCGATGCAGCTTGAGACGGGCGTCGGCAGCATCAACCCGGACACGCTGGCCCTGTGGGTCGCGAGCAACTACTCACGCGAGTTTGACACGCCTGAGGGTTACGCCAACCCCGCTTACCCCACCGCTGCGGCGGCTGAGGAAGGCGCTTCGCCCCGTCGCGGCGCGGAATACTTCGGCGTGGCGAGCGGCAGCGACGTGGCGCAGCGCGTGCTGGCCCGGGCGCTGGATCGCAAGGACACGCAGCTTGCTCGCGCGGCGCTCGCCGCGGTGGAGCAGATCGCCGGTGGTCGTGCGGTGGCGGATCGCGCGGGTGTTCGCAGCCCGCTGTCGAACGCGTTGCTGTACCCCAACCGTCGCGTGCAGCTTGATGCGGCGCTCGCCATCGCGGCGACGCAGCCCAACCAGACCTTCAGCGGCGCGGAGCGCGTGATTCCCACGCTGGCCAGCGCGGTGAAGGGCTCGCCCGAGCAGTACGCGGTGGTGCTGACGACTGACATCGAACGCTATCAGGTGATGCGCACGATTCTCGAGAAGAACGGCTTCACGGTGCTGCCTCAGGCGGCGACGTTTGGCGAACTGCAGGGCCCCATCGCTGAGGCTCCCTCAATTGACCTGGTGGTGCTCGCGGGCTTCACGGGTGACACGGGCGCGAACCTGAAGACGGAAAGCCAGGCTGGCCTCAAGACGGCGGCGAGCCCCGTGCTCATCATGACGACGCCTGACGTTGTCGCGGAGCAGAGCCGGGCGTTCCAGGCGGATTCGCGTGTCGCGGTGCGTCCGATCGGCACAGGCGAGGAAGCGATCGTCAACACGATCACGGACCTGGTGCAGAACGCGGCGGGCGGCCCGATGACGGAAGATGAAGCGCTGGCGTATGCGAATCGCTCGCTGAGCGCGCTGCGTGACCTGGCGGTGAGCAACAACCTGGTGCTGCCGGTCAAGGACTCGGCGAGCACGCTGGTTGCTCTGCTGCCCGACAGCGAAGCGGAACGCCGCTCGCAACTGGCGGAAGTGCTGGGCCGCATCGGCGACGAGCGGGCGCAGCGTTCGCTGGTGGATGAAGCGATCATCAGCTCGGACGACGCGGACCGCGCGATGCTGCTGCTGTCGGCGGGCGAAAGCGCCAAGCGTTTCGGCAACTTGCTCACGCCCGCGCAGGTGGAGCAGGTGCTGGAGATGGCGAGCAACCCCGATGAGAAGCTGGCGACGGCCGCTGCGGGTCTGCTGGGTGCACTGAACGTGCCCAACACGAACCTGCTGCCGCTGGTGCTGGGTGAGAAGTGAGCGATAGTGAGTTCATCGCGTGAAGTGACAACATGAAACCCCGCAGGCGATGTCTGCGGGGTTTTTCGTTGGACTTGCGGATGGATGTGCTTGCAAGCGTTTGCTTGCGGCGCGAGGTGGCGATCGCGTTGCGGCCGCACGTGCTTCAAGCATGGACGTGTTGTTGCGGCGTGTGATTACTTTGCAACTTTGGCGACGAGCCGCCAGATGTCGTGCGGGGTGAGATTGCGACCGGAGAAGGCGTTGAAGTCGCGGACGAGGTCGTCCATCTTGGCGGTGTATGGAAGGTTGTCGCGCGCGCCGAGCGAGCCGACGAGGGAGCGGACGCGGTCGCAGAGGAACGTCTCTTCGTCGGCAGAGACTTTGATGGCGGGCGTGGGCGTCTTGCCGAGTTGCGGGAGCTTCTTGGCTTTGCGCAGGTTGTGCAGGCGGTGAAGCACTTCGCGTTCGTCGCGTGTGTCCTTCGCGGCGCGGAGCGATGCCATGAGCGCTGCGAACTCGTCGGTGTAGGGCAGGTCGTCAAGGCCTCGGCCTGCGGCGACATATGCGGCCACCAAACGGTCGTCGGCGGGTGACAGCGGGGACGCGGGGCCGAGATCAAAGAGCGTGTCGCTCATGCGAGGGCCTTTCGGTGGCGCTGGATCATTCCCAGGTGATGCCCTTCCACTTGGCGATCCAGAGCTGGCTGCTGGCGCGTTGTTCGCCGGCGGCGGGGCCTTGGCGCTGGCTGGTCCACATGAGCCACGTGCCGTCGGGGCTGAAGGCGGGGAGGACGTCGGCGCCGGGGGCGTGGGTGATGCGCACGTGCTTGCTGAGTGCGGCGGACTGTGCGGGCGTCGCGTCGGCGGGGAGTTCCAGGAGCTGTTTCCACGGCACGCTGGCGGCGAAGAGCTCGTAGTTGGAGTGGCCGGCTTCGCTGCTGGCGAAGATGAGGTAGTCGCCGCTGGGGTGCCAGAAGGGGGCCCAGTTGACGTGCTCGTTGTCGGTGATCTGCCATTCGCGCTCGACGCCGATGGGGACGTCGATGCCGCGTTCGTCTTTCTCGAACTTCAAGGTGGCGACGAAGAGTTGCAGCAGGTCGTTGCCTTTGCGGTCACTACGGAAGCAGATGGCTTTGCCGTCGGGAGAGAAGAAGGGGCCGCCGTCGTAGCCGGGGGCGACGATGATGGCGTGGTGCTGGCGTGTTTGCGTGTCGTAGATGTAGATGTTGGCATCGTGCTTGACGGGGGCACCTTCGGGCGTGCCGGCGGGGGCGTCTTCGATGTGGGCGTAGAGCACGAAGCGGCCGGTTGGGTCGTAGCTGCATTCGGCGTCGTAGTTGGGCTTCTCAAAGAGCGTGCGCGCCTGCGCGAAGTCTTCGCGCAGGTCGCCCAGCTTGGGCTTGCCGCCTTCGCCCGGACCGACGGGAGCGAGCTGGCGCGTGACGATTTCCATCTCGCTGGGGAACATCCAGACGTACTTGCGATTGCCGACCTGGAAGCCGCTTTTGGAGTCGTCGGCGGGACGGGTGAGCGTGCTGCCGAAGAGAACGACTGGGGCGCGCGGGCTGAACCAGCCGCAGGTGTTTGCGCTGCCTGGCGGGCTGATGCGCGTGACTTGCTCGAGGCCTGTGGGCGTGCCGCTGCCGCAGCCAGCGATCTTCGCGACGTACATGCCGTAGAAGGGGTCGGGCGCGTCTTCGCCCTTGGGCTTGGGCGTGGCTTGGAAGACGATGAGGCCTTCGTCGTTGGTGGTCCAGCTCCAATCGGGCGCGAAGTAGGCTTCGCCGGCTTTGACGAAGTCGGTGGCGAAGGTGAGCTGCACGGGTTCGTCGAAGAACTGCAGTTCCTTCGCGCGCCAGTCGGGATCGGCGGCGGGCGCGGGGGGCTGCATGGTGAGAGCGGTAAGCGCGAGCAGTGAAACCGTCGTGATCATGGCGGCATGTTACGAGCGAAAGCTCGCGGCGTGCGGGGTTAGAGCAGGACACCTTCGTGGCGGAGGAGCCAGCGCTTGCGTTCCACGCCGCCGCCGTAGCCGGTCATGGTGCCGTCGCTGCCGATGACACGGTGGCAGGGGATGATGATGGCGCGGTAGTTTTTGCCGTTCGCGAGCGCGACGGCGCGGACGGCTTTGACGTCCCCCACTGCCTTGGCTTGCTGGGCGTAGCTGCGGGTGGAGCCGCGGGGAATGTCGCGGAGGATGGTCCAGACGCGCTCTTGGAACGGTGTACCCATGTGCGGCGCGAGCGGGACGGTGAAGTGCGTGCGCGTTCCGGCGAAGTACTCGAGCAGTTGATCGCGTGTCTCTGTGAGGACGGGATGCGCGGCGTCGGGCACGATGGCGGCGGGAGCGGACTTGCTGGCTTGCTTGATGCGCAAGCGGGCGATTTCGCGCTCCATGCCTTTGCGATCGGTGAAGTCGACGACGAGCAGACCTGTGTCGTCGGCGAGAGCGAGCATGTCGCCCAGCGGTGTGGTGAAGCTGAGCGAAGCGATGACGCGAGCGGTGTGCGCTTGACTGGGCGGCTTGCCGGTCAGGCGGTGCACGGCGTCGCGGAAGCCGCTGGAGGAAGTGAAACCGGCTTGCTGCTGAGCGTGGGTCACGTGGCCTCGCTTGCTGGAGGTGATTGCGGATTGCATGTTGCGCACGACGAGGCCGACGCGGCGGCTGCGTTGATACGCGGCGAAGGTCATGCCGAGAGCTGCTTGGAACTGTTTGCGAGCGGCGAGCGGGTCGATGCCCATGGCGGAGAGGTGTCGAGCACGCACGGGCTGGCTGGGGATGCGCTCGATGAGCGAGAGCAGTTTGCTGACGAGCGGGCCGCGGCGCTGGGTGTCCATGGGCTTGCAGCGTTTGCACGGGCGATAGCCGCGGAGGAGGGCGTCTTTGCAGGAATCGGCGAACTCGATGTTGGAGCGGAGGGCTTGGCGCGCCGGGCAGATGGGGCGACAGAAGATGCCGGTGGACTTCACGCAGACGACGAACGCGCCGTCGGCTTGGGGATCGCGCTGCGAGTAGGCGCGCCAGCGACTGGCATCGGTGTGCGTGCGAGCGGCGGAGGATGTGCCCGTGCGGGACATGGAGAGAAGATACACGCGGAACGCGCGCGATAACGCCGATTTTGGTGCGCGGATGTCGAGTTGTCGCGCGAATTTACGACCATCGGTGCGGTGAGGGTCGAACTTTGGTCGCACGCGGCACATACTGGCGACCTTGACACGCGTTGATCTGCTGCAACTTCTCATGCTGGGTGCGATCTGGGGCGGGTCCTATCCGTTCATGCGCATCGCGACGAAGGAGATGAGTCCGCCGGCGCTGGTTGCGCTGCGGCTGGTGCTTGCTACGCTGTTTCTGCTGCCATGGTTGTGTAATCGGCAACGCATCGCGGTGATTCGGCAGCGATGGCGCGGGCTGCTGCTCTTGTCGGCGATGAACTCGGCGATTCCGTTCATGCTGCTGGCGTATTGCACGCAGCAACTTTCGGGGAGCGTTGCGGCCATCATCAACGCGACGGTGCCGTTCTTTGCGACGCTGGTGGCGTGGGCGTGGCTGAAGGACAAACCAAGAAGCGTGCAGTGGGCGGGATTGGCAGTGGGATTTGCAGGTGTGATCGTGCTGGTTGCGCCGAAGTTGGCAGCGGGTGTTTCGGCGACGGCGCTGGCTGTGGCGGCGGGGTTGACGGCGGCGCTGCTCTACGCGATTTCGGCGAGCTACACGAAGAAGGTGCTCGCGGGGATTGAGCCGATGACGATCGCCGCGGCGGGGACGATGTTTGCAATGGTGCTTGCGCTGCCTATTGGACTGATGACGATGCCGGCGAGCGTGCCGAGTTGGAAGGCGCTGGGCGCGGCGGGCATGCTGGGCGTGGTGTGCACGGCGATTGCGTACATTATTTTCTATCGCTTGTTTGCGAGCATCGGGCCGACGCGCGCGGTGACGGTGACGTTTCTGATTCCGCTGTTCAGCGTGATCTGGGGCGTGTCGTTTCTGGATGAACGCATCACGTGGAATCTGGCGCTGGGCGGCGGGCTGATTCTGATCGGGATGGGATTGATCACGGGTTTGTTTGCGATGCTGCGCGGGCGGCGGGCGGGCGAGCCGGTGGTGCAAACTGCAGGCACTCGGACCGACGTTGGTGTGAAGTGAGCGGATGATCGCGCTCGGTGCGCCCGATGTGCGGTGATTCGACAAATGCACAACGCGTTCGCTGATGCGAACGCGCTGGGTGAAAACAAGTTTGCGAGGCGGGGCGAAGAGACGCCCGGGCGAAGATTACTTCTTCTTGGCGCCAGCCTTCTCGAAGTAATTGCCGGCGTACTTCTTCTGGAACTTCTCGACGCGGCCTGCGCTGTCGACGAAGGTCTGCTTGCCGGTGAAGAAGGGGTGCGAGCCCGACCACACTTCGACGTGCATTTCGGGCACGGTGGCGCCGACGGTCATGACGACCTGGCCGTTGTGGTAGACCTTGCAGTTGGGGTAATACTTGGGGTGGATGTCGGTCTTCATGGCAAACTCCAGCAGGCCAACCGGGGCTCCCGGGTGGGGTCGAGATATTAGGCAGGCATGTGGGCGGGGGCGAGGGCAGGACCGCCAGCGATGCGTGGCACGTGGGCGGGCCCACCTTGAAGATGTTGCAACGGCTTTGACGTGGCGGCTCAAGCCGCGCAAACCGGTTCAGGCGGCACATCCTGCGTGGATGTCGAGGGTTTTGGTCGGGCCGAGGGCTGTGGGAAGATGTCACGCAGCTTCCCGCCGATACCACTGGACATCCGCCGACTTGGCGGGTATGTTTTGGGCCCTAGACCGCGCGAAAGTGCCGGTCGAGGCGACAACGTGATTCCCTGTTAGCTCAATGGTAGAGCGACCGGCTGTTAACCGGTAGGTTGTAGGTTCGAGTCCTACACGGGGAGCTTTGCAAGCCCTGGCGATGAGCCGGGGCTTGTTTTGTTTATGGGGGGAGGGGTGGTGTGCTGGATTTCGAGGTTGCGTGTTTTGGCGGGGGAAAGCGGGGGTTTTCGGGATGTGGTGCGGGTGTGGGGCGCGGGTGAGAGAGCGTTGTGGTGCGCGGGAAACGCGATCCGGACGAGCCAAGTTTCGGGTCGACTCTCGGTTCTCGGCGAGAGAGCGGGGATTGGTTAACGGGAAGGTTGGGGAGTTGGGGTGTGGGGCTCGAAGGTGTCAGACATAGCGGTGCGACGCTTGGGAATCTGTTACGAATCTCGAAGTGACGGGCGATCGGGTCAACACGCGATGTCAGGGCGGATCGGATACGAACGCAGTTCTATGCCATGAACACACTGACAGAGCTTGACGGCAATGTTGACACGATTCGGCCCAGCTCTCGAACGCTAGCGAACCTGCCGCTGCCACCCGCTTGCAGAGCGTTTGCCAGGAACAGGATCGCAAAGGAGCACTGGCGGATTGCCGATCTGCGCAGCAATCCCGAAATAGACAGTTGTCAGTCCAAGTAGACCGGTCCTCGACTTGACGCATGCCACAATTGTCCGTCTATTTGAACTGCGGCACGCAACTCCATCTTGGGCACCGCGAAGCTCCGGCCGAGTGGACCGCAACCACTCCATGCTCTCCCCTACGAGCTGTTGGCTCCCCTCCACAGTGGCGCTGGCTGTCCCGTCGAGGAGCCGTCGAAGAACCGAAAGCTCCCCGTTCGGGTTCAGCTCAGTTCGTTCGACTCGCATTCCCGTGATTGAGCACCGATCCAGGAGGCTGGAAAGAAGGGTGCGACCGGTCCACTGGCACTGGCCCAAAATCTCTGTAGTTCCCGCCAGTTGCATCATCCGATCGCGGCAAGCATCATCTTCAATGTAACCGACGCCTGACGTTGGGCAGCGCTGCATGAGCCGGGCAATGGACCGCCTTCCAGTAACGACGCACTCTTGAGTCTGGGATTTCAACACCATTTGCCCGGTCAGGTCGCACCGAACCGTCTCTGATGGCAGTACACGCTTGCCAGACTCCGAGCAGCGGACCATAAGCGATTCCAGTCCGGGTAGTCCTGACAATTCGCTGCGGTCTAGCTGACGCACATCGACGCGTTTGCCGGTTATGGTGCAGATGCTGGTTTCAGCGGGAAGCAGACGCTCGCCGGTTGCCTCGCAGATCGCCATTTCTTCCGCAATGGCCTTTCTTCCACTCGCGGCGGAAAGCACTAACAACGAATCGTCGACCATCTTGCCAGAAACGGACGATGCTGCCACCTCATCTCGGAGGAGACGCTGGCCGGTCAATTCGCACACAACGAGCTCGTGGGTAAGCCCTAGACGGTGTGGCGGGCGGGCGGACGGC
>DATGWV010000350.1:0-1683 GCA_035299305.1 Phycisphaerales bacterium
ACCTGCCTGTGTACCTCGCTCCCAACGAACAGCTGAGGCTCCACGCGGTTCCGTTCGCTCGCCGCACGCTCCAAATGTGGGCAACAGTTCCTGAGTGGAGGAAGGCTGCACTGTCTCTCTCGCAAGAGACCTACGACGGTCTCGCGAAAGTCGATACGCCGTCAATGCGAGCGTTCTTCGCCCTCAAAGACAACACGCTTCGCACCGATGCGGAGCGCGATGCGTTTGTTCAGTCACTGCCGGAGGACCTGCGCGAGCAGTTTCTGAAAGCACTCGGAAACTGAGGCAAGTGGACCGGGTTGAGGCGCGAATGTCAGTGCGTCCGCAACAAGAAGTCAACCATGCTCTTCTTGGGCTTCCTGCACCTGGGCTGCCGCATCATCCTGCTGAAGCAGGTTCTGCGATGCCTCGCCTGTCGATACTTTGCCCGTGTCAACACGAAGAGCCCCTGGGATGGTCGCGATCTTGAAACGAACGTGATGGCAGTTGTGAGAATGCGTGCCGTCGTGCCTCCGCCCGCTTCTGTAGGTCGCGTGTTGTCTGCGAAAGCCGCGGTCCAAAGCACTCACACAGTGCGGGCAAGTTGTTTCGGAACGAATCGGCGATAGTTGGCAAATCGGAGCCGATCTCAACGTTGTGCCCAGCAAGAAGCTCGCATACATCCTGGAGAGCCCACCACGTGTGCGGCTCAGGGCGTGACGCGACTTCCGCATAAATCTGGCCACGGTCTCGGACGAAGCGGACTCGTAGCCCCGACGATTCAAGGGTGACAAACGAGTTGCCAAAGCTCAAAGCATCAAAATGATCCTCGACAACTCTGAAGCCGAAGTCTTCGCACAACCATGGAAGGCTTTCGATCACGGCGACTTTCAGAGGCGTGTCGGCACTCATCGGCAGATCCTTCCTCCCCAATCATTCGTCGGCCGTCAGGCAGATGGCAAAACCACCCCGTCCCACAGGCTGCCACCGCTGCGTCTGCCTGTGCGATCTCACCCTGATCGCGGTCTTCACCACACATCTCTCTCACCGCCGCCGCCGCCGTGTTGCCAGTGCCAGCAGGCCCACGCTACTCACCATCACCACCCCACCCGGCCCCGGCACCGTCGCCACCCAGCCCTGCTGCTGCCCTTGCGGATTGGTCCCATTCCCGGCAATCGTGCGGCCATCGCCGGAGATGTCGACCGCACTGAGATTGGTCCAGCCGGTGAAGTCGCAGCCCGCCTGCGTCAGCACTTGTTGCAGCGTCTGCACGCCGCCGGATTCAGTCCAGAAGTTGCGGCCATACACGATCGTCGCGCCGTCGTCACTCACGCGCGGGCGGTCGCCGATGATGCCATCGGTGATCCGCGTGATGAATTGAAACCCGAGGTCTTCGCGCCAGCGGAAAAACTGCAAGCCCGGCCCTTCGCCCACGATCCAGTTGCCGTCGCTGCTCACATCGCTCGCCGATGAGCCGCCCAGATACACGCTTCCGTCGGCGTTCGTCAGCAGGCGCGTCCCGCCCGTGGGCGACCAGCGCCATGCCAGCAACTCCGTCCTTGGAAACGGCAGTTGATTGTCCAGTCGTACCGACGCGGTGCCAACGACGAGCGAGCCATCGAAATTCACGCTTGTCGCTTCTAACACGGTGGCGGTCAAAGGGCCGAGCGGCGCGCCCTGAACCGGCCCGAAGCCCTGCACGCC
>DATGWV010000351.1:0-4681 GCA_035299305.1 Phycisphaerales bacterium
GGCGTGAGGTCTTGCACGGGCGCTGTCAAGGCGGGCCGCTGCGAGAGCGTGCGATCATCGAGCATTGCAGTTGTTTCCTGTCCCAGCACGCGACGCACGGTGCTGTCGAGCACGAGGATGTCGTTGTCGAATGATCCGTGCGCGAGCTTGGTCGTGCTGGCACCGTCGACGTGCATGCGAACCAGTTCGCCGCGATAGAGATGTGCGACGACGCTTCGGGGCGGCTGCTCACCCGTGAGGGCTTTGGTGTCATCCTTCACGGTGTTGAAGTGCACGGCGCGGTTGGCACCGGCTTTCATGAGCGCATCGCCGACGTTTGCGTACTGCCACGTATCGCGATCCCACGAAAGATCGCCTGGCTGGTACTCCGACGCGTCCCATGCGCGCTCCATGCCGAGCAGCGGGCACTTGCGCTGCCTTTCCAGCGCGCGAGAGACCAGATACAGAAGCGACTTTCCGTATGGTCCGACCGTGTCGTCGCGTTCAGCGTCGTCGGACAGCAGGTCAACATGCATGGCGCGAAGCTGCTTGCTCTTGAGGGGAGGAACGTACGACTTGCTTGCGAGTTCCATGGTGCATGCGGGCGCGAAGAGCGTGCAGGACTCGATGACGTCGGACTTGCGAAGCTGCTGAAGCACGTGACCCAGCAGGATCGCGCCGGCGGAGTGTCCGACGACGTGCAGTTCAAACTTCTTTGACGCCCGTTGAGCGAGCAGTTGCTCCAACATTTTGCCGACACCGCCTGCGGATGACGCGGCATCCTCGGCATTCTGCTTCATTTCCGACCAAATAGCCCGCACCATGACTTCGTGTGCGACACCTTCGATGGCGCGATCTTTCTGCTCGTCGAGATACGTGATGGCCCGGCCCCAGACGCTCTCGGCTCGCGATGGCGTGATGGCAGCTTCAAACTTGTCAGAGGCCCAGCCCATGATCGATTCGATCACGCCTGTGCGCCACGTCGCGAAGATGGGGGCGATGCCATTGGCTTCGAAGACTGGAGCCATTTTGCGGATGCGCTGGATGCTGGCTTCTTCCTTATTTAGGCCGCCGTGCGCGTAGATGAGCACGCGCGGTGTGCCGTCGCCTTGCTTGCGCGCCTTCATGTGCTTTGCAAGGAGCTGCGCCTGCTCCACTGCGAAGTCGACCACGCGCGCGACTGCGGCTTCACCGTTCGGCTCGTCGACGAAGCGATTGATGGGCACGCCGTTGTTGCCGACGACGACAGTGCGCGCATACGCCTCATTCACGCTGAGCGGAGCGGGCTTGTCGACCGATACTTCGCACGCGCTTGCCTGCGAGTACGAGGCGCTCGTCATGCCGGCGAGAGACTGTTGCAGCGACTTGCCGCTGCGCGTCATTGGCACTTGCGGCAACGTTGTTCGCTTCTTTGACTTGCCCAGGGCCGCGGCGAGTGCTGCGGGCTTTTCGAACGGTGCGCCGAGCACGGCGACCCACGCATCCATCGCGTGATCGGCCCAGTCGTCGTAACTCAGCAGGCCGAAGCCGTTCCAACCCCAGCGCGTGCCCCACGAGTTCTGCACGACGAAGCCCTTGCGGCAGAAACCGACGATGGCAAATGCGTGACCGCCCACGACAGGCATCGCATCTCCGGGCTTTACGTGCAGAAACGGGGACTTGTACTTGGGATCGTCGAGTTCGTTGAGATGCTCGGCGTCGAGAATCGCGTCCCATTGGGCCCAGTCGAAGTGCGTGTGCGTCGACTTGTCATCTCGCGATGGCAACCGGCGGACGATGCGGCTGAGGTCTGCGACCCCACTGATGGGATCGCTGCGCTTGGGCAGCACCTGCCATCCGGCGTGCACGCTTGCAGAGCAGTAGACCGCGCCGACTTCCGCGACGGCCGCTTGCATGTCGGCGATTGAGGTCTTCTCCACGCGGTAGTACGCACCGAGCGGCCGCTCGATGGCGTCGATCGCCCAGTCTTCTCTCGGGCGCGACTTGGGATCCGGTTTGCGCGAGCCATCTTCCTGCGGCTTGAGTGATCTCGGCCAGTGGTTCATGCTGGTCGCGCCGTGCTTGTGCCAACCTTTCATCGCGCCGCGGCAGCTTGAGCCGTCGTACTCGTCGCCGTCCCATTCGTCGTACTGGCGAGCGAGGTGATAGAGCATCCACGGACTGACGATGTTTTTCGCGGTGAACGTCGTGCCGTTGTCGCTGCCGGCATTTTCAATCGCGCGCTTCCACAGCAGATAGTTGACGCACGCCGCGAGGCCGAAGCCGGTGCATGCGCCTTCTTCACCTTGGTCGAGGATGAAGTTGAGGTACGAGCGAAAGTGCTCCTGCACCCATTGCTTGGAAGGGAACTCTTCGGACAAACTCTGGAGCTTGGGGTTGTAGGGCCGATCGCGAAGGTCAACGCGATCAGGGCGCGCGTCCATGAGAACGGGCTGACCGGGAGTTATGACCTTCTTTGACTTGCGTGATTGCGACTTCGCTGATTGCGACTTCGCTCGGGATGGGCGTGCAACGCTTTCCTTCGCTGGTGTCGCCGCCGCCGCGCCGATGTAGACATATCGCCTTGCCATGTGTCGCCTCCCTTGTCAGCATGAGTCGCCCCTGTCAAGCGAACATGCTACCAAGTCGAGCTGGCGATCACAAGGCCAGGACGTGCGAAGTTGGTTGACGCGTTACTTGTTCACACAATGTGAACAACCGTCGCTGCAGAGACCTGCGCTCATGGCGAAGACGCGGACCGCCGGATCTTCCTCGCGGCCCGGCGGATACGCGATACCCAGTTTGCTCAGGAAGTTGGCGCGGAACTCCTGTTCGCCGGTCTTGAACTGGCTGTTGCCCTGCGTGTATGCGTACTCGTTGCGCAGTTTGCCTTGGATGTTCTCGATGCGCTTTTCGGGGTAGGGGTGTGTGCTGAGGAACTCCGGCGGCCGGCCTTGCTTGTCGAGGCTTGCGAGAATCTGCATGACCTGCAACTGGCCCGCAGGGTCGTAGCCGGCGCGGACCATGTAGCGCATGCCGAGCGCGTCTGCTTCGTTCTCCTGATCGCGTCCGTAGCTTGCGAGTGTGATGCCCGCGGCTTGCTCGGCCAGTCCGCTGACGTCCACGCCGAGCGTGGCGCCGACGAGAATGGAGCCGATGCCGGCGACGATGCCGGTTCGCTGCGCGTCACCAAAACGCTCGCTGGTGTGCTGTGCGGTCACGTGGCCAATCTCGTGTCCCAGCACGCCCGCGAGTTGTGCTTCATTGGTCATGCGCTGGGCCAGGCCGCGCGACATGAACACTTTGCCTCCCGGCAGCGCGAACGCGTTCACGACGTCGCTATCGAGCAGCACGAACTCCCACGGCAGGTTCGTCATGGTGGGGTCGTCTTGGCCCACAGTCGCGACCAATCGCAGGCCCACGTCGCGCACGTACTGCCGCAGATCGGCGCGGGCGACTTCGCCCCCAAACTCGGCAATCATTTCGCCTTTGCTTTGCTCACCGATCTGCACTTCCTGCTCGCGCGTGAGCGCGTAGTACGAAGTGCGGCCGGTTGTCGGGTTGGTTGAGCAGCCGCCTGCAAACAGGCCGACGATCATCGTGAGACAGGCGAGCAACCAAGGGGCTGAAGTACGCATGTCGGATTGTTGCACGCTTCCCGCGCGGACAAAAACACGAAACGCCGGGCCCTCTCGCCCGGCGTTTCAACAGCCAACGTCAGTCGGCGTGTTTTATCGAGTGATCGGCATGACAAGCATGCCCGCCACGTCGAGCTCGATGCGGTCGCCCCGCACGCGGCCGATTGGCAAGACCGTGCGATCAGTTGGTTGCAGCACGCCCTCGCCCAAGCCCTGCTCGCGCATACGCCAGAGGGGATCGAAAACAACTCGCGCGCCTTGCGTGAGGACTCCATCGCCCGACGCCAGTGTCACTGGTGATGCGAAAGGCGCGATGCCGATGGGCACGCGCGCGTGGATCGCGCCGCTGCCGCCTGCGATGGTGAGCGATGAGCCTGAGGCGTATGAGCGTTCGTAGCGATCACTGCCGCTCATGCGCAGGCTGGGCTGCAGCTTCATCATGGGCGTGGAGTCCGCGATCTCAGGCGTTTCCGGCATCTGCATCGCCCGTTGGATCGCCTGCTCACCCGCGATGGAACGCGGCTCGGGGCGGGGATACTTGCTGGCGATGACGACCAAGACCGTCGTGGCGCACATGCCCAGGACGAAGGCGATGGTCGTTGTGGACACCCGAAGGCGCGTGAGCCGACGCCACATGGAATCGCGCGAGCGCGAGATGCCGGACGAGGACTTGTGCCGAGTTCCGACAGGTGCGCTTGCTTGAGCCGCGTCATCTTCGGCGATGTCGGACGCGGATTCATCCAGATGGGTTCGGCTGGCGGTCACGAGTGCGTCGAGGTCGTCGTCGCCCGCGAGGCGCACCATGACGGCACTGGTGAAGTCTTTGGTCGCGGGCCGATGCTCGCGCAAGTGTTCGAGGCCGGATCGCAGGCCATGGACAACCTCGCGCTGACCGGCGTACTTGGCGTCAATCAACTTCCATACCGCAGCCGCACGAGCGTGATCGCCCGCAAGTTCCAAATCCATCGCTTCGCTGATCATCGCATCGATACTGGCGCGCGGCTCTGCTCCGCTGCGTCCGGCTTCATCGCGATTGTGGTTACTGCTGTTCATATGCCATCCTCCCGGCCACGATTCGTCCCATC
>DATGWV010000352.1:0-32197 GCA_035299305.1 Phycisphaerales bacterium
CGTCTTCCCTGAAGATCAGGACGTCATCGACTTCTTCAACGTGCTCGCGGGCGGCGAGTGCTCCACGTTCTTCTGCAACGACATCGACTTCAACAACAATCAGGTCTTCCCGGAAGACCAGGACGTGATTGACTTCTTCAACGTGCTGGCCGGTGGCGAGTGCCCGTAAGAAAAAATGGCCAAATGGTCAAATGACCAAATGGCCAAATCAAGAAAGCCAACAGGCGCTTGGGTAACTCCCAGGTGCCTGTCTTCATTTGGCAACTTGGCCATTAGACCATTTGGCCATTTCGCCAGTCACGCCTTCAGCGCCGACTGACCCACCGTTTGAATCGTCACGCTGCCCCAGCGGCGACGGCTCGCGTAGTCGTTGAGCTGGTCGAGCGTCGCGGCTTCGACTTCGGCGGCCATTTCGTCGAGCGAGCGGGGGCGACCGAGGCGGCGGTAGTCCGCCGCGATGGCGGTCGCGCGTGCTCCGGAGCTTTCGCCGCTGAAGACCAGGCTGCTCTTCATGCCGATCTTGGCGCGGTCGAACTCTTCCTGCGTGATCGCGCCAGCCGGCGTCGTGATGCGATCGAGCTCGGCGCGGAGCACATCGAGGCTTTCCTGGGCGCGTTGAGCAGTGGTGCCGACATACGCCGTGATGGTGCCCCAGTCCTTGTCGCCTCGATAGCCGGCGCTGACGGCGTAGCACAAGCCGCGCTTCTCGCGGACTTCGGAGAAGAGTCGCCCCGACATGCCGCCCGAGAGGACGCTGATGAGCAGCTTCTCGAGAATGGAGTCGGGCGAGGTCTCGCTGGGTGCGTCGGCGACCCACACGATTTGCACCTGTGCGCTTGGATCGTTCTCGTGGGCATAGCCGCGCGGGCCGACGGGGCCGAGAACGGGCGCGGGCGCGGCGCCCGTCCAGTCACTGAAGAGCGTGTTGAGTTGTGACTCGATGGCGACGGGGTCAACATCGCCCGCGAAGGCGAGGATGCTGCCTTTGGGAAGCGCGTGCGAGCGCCAATGAGCCAGCACGGTGTCACGCGTGCAGGCTTCGATGCCGGCCTTGGTGCCCAAGCCCGAGCGATTGATGGGCGAAGGCTGATGGCGCGCCCGCGCGGCGAGCATGGCGCGCTCTTGCGGGTCGTCTTTCAGGCTATCGATGGCCTGCATCGCGAGGTCTTTGGTCGCGGCGAGCGATTCGTCGTCCATCGTCGGTGTCCGCACCATGTCGACGAGCAACGGGAGCGTCTTCTCGAGGCTGCGTCCGAGCATGGATGCGCTCACGACCATGGCATATGTACCCACGTTGGCGGCCCGGCTGCCGCCGATGCGATCAAACGCGTCGGCATCATCGCGGCTACTGCGTCCGCCGCAGCCGCGGAGGAGGAGTTCTTCGATGAGTGTGGAAACACCTTCAATCGATGCGGGGTCGGTGGCGCAGCCGCAGGGCAGGAGCCAGGTCATCGCGGCAGAGCGCACGCCGCCCATCGATTCGACGATGAGGGGCATGCCGCAGGCCAATGTTCGGACGGAGATAGGCATGGGTGAGCGTAAGCGGGCGATGTTGACACAGTGAGAGCGCGTTTGGCGCATGAGCGGTATTCGCACACTGCCATGAAGGAGGCGCTATGCGTTGGACATCGCTCGTGATCGTTTCTCTCGCCGCGTCGTCGGCGCTCGCTCAGCACTACAACGACGGCCAGGGAAAGGAATGGCGCAGCGTGCCATCGACGCTGGGGCTGTCGTGGAATCAGATCGCGACGGTGTGTCCGACTGATGGTGCGACGCCATGCTCGGGCATCGTGTCGGGGCGCGACATGAACGGCTGGCGCTGGGCGACGCAAGATCAGGTCCGCGCGCTCTTTGCGACATTCGCGCCCGACATCATGACGACGCCTTGCGTGGGCGGCTCGCAGTACGCGGCGGTGGGCATCTATGCGCTGGGAGGCGGCGTCATCACGCCCACATGGAGCGCATATACCACTTTTGGCGGGTCTTTGTACGTTAATGGTTGGACTGCAACCGCGCCAAGCGCGGGTCAGGGCGGGCTGGCATCAGCCAGCGCGAACTATCCGGTGTTTGACGGTTCGTTCTGCGTCACCGGCTCGGCGAACGCGGCGAGCGTTCTGAATTTCACGGGTGTATGGATGTGGCGGCCGGTCGGTTGCACCCTGCCTGCACAAGTGAACGGACCGGCGACGGCACGCGTCTGTGCCGGTCGCATGGCTGAGTTCAGTGTCGAAGCATCGAGCGGGACGGCGATGACGTATCAATGGAGGCGTGACGGCGTGCCTCTTGATACCGAAACGCATCCGAGCGCTTCGACGAGCATGTTGTCGCTGGTGGTAAGCGGAGCGACATCGGCAGGGCGGTTCGACTGCGTCATCAGCAACGCGTGCGGCAGCGTGCTCTCGACTTCCGCAACGCTGATTGTGGCTGATTTCTGCTGCGATTCGATCGATTTCAATGGCAACGGCGTCTATCCCGAGGATCAGGATGTGATCGACTTCCTCAGCGTGCTTGCTGGCGCGACGTGCGAGGCGTGCGGCGACATCGACTTCAACAACAACAACGTGTACCCCGAGGATCAGGACGTGATCGACTTCTTCAACGTGCTTGCGGGCGGCATGTGTTCATGATGAACGATGGATGATGGCGCGCTCATGCGTGGAGAAGCGCGAGTGATGCGCGAGATGCGCGCGATGAGGGCGCGCGAATGTGGAAGAACTGTCTTGCGCGCCAACTTCTTCACAAATTTTTTTCCACACTCAAGCACAAGTGTGGAAACTTCCGATATGCTGTATGTCATCATGGGTCGCAAGGAATCGGCGCGCCGCGCCGTGTGCGACTCGATCAGTAGCCAAGGAGCTCATCAATGGCGAAGAAAGCTGCTAAGAAGAAGGCCAAGAAGAAGGCCGCCAAGAAGAAGGCCTGAAGCCGACCTGGCTCGTGAGCGGTTGGCCTTGTGCTGACGCGAGCGATGCCGGGACCTCTTGGATGGTCCGACAGGACCACTTCCCTGTCTAAGCCCTTCGGGGCGCGTCGCTCGACAAACCAACGCCAACCAAGGCGAGAGCACGAGCAAACCCGCGTTGAACACAGCGCGACAAGCATCGGTGCCCGCGAAGGCGAAGATCGAGCACGATACATGACAGAACGACGACCATGGGGCTGCACGACGCGGCCCCATGGTTGTTTTTGGGGGAAGGCACTAGGCACTAGGCACTAGGCACTACGCATTCGGCGTTTGTGCTGGCACCATCTCGCCACCCCCATCCGCCAACGGACTCGCTTGCGACGAATCACGAATGCCGAATGCCGAATGCCGAATGCCGAATGCCGAATGCCGAATATCGAATGCCGACTTATCCGAGAATCCGCCCCGCCTCATCCAACACGCCCCGGGCCGCATCCACCGTTGGCGCTTCGGCGATCAGCCGCATGATGGGTTCGGTGTTGCTCGCGCGGACGTGCAGCCAGGCTTTGCCGGCGAGGGGGCCGGTCGTGAAATTCACCCAGGCGCCGTCGCGTAGGTCGACTTGTTGATTGCCGTAGGCTCTGGCGATCTTCTCGATGGCGGGTTGCGCGTCTTCCTTGCGAGCCAGATCGACCTTCCGTTTCTCGATCGCGTAGCTGGGGATCGACGCCGCGATGGCGCTGAGGGGTTGGCGTTGCTGACTGAGCAGCCACACGACCAGCCCCATGCCGGCGAGCGAGTCACGCACGTAGCAGCTTCGCGGCCAGATGGTGCCGCCGTTGCCTTCGCCGCCTGCGATGGCGTTCTCGCGCTTCATGACTTCCACGACGTTGGCCTCGCCCACGGGTGTGCGGAGGACGCGAGCACCGAACTTGGCGGCGACATCTTCCAGCATGCGCGAGGTGCTGAGATTGGTGACGAGGACATCAGCTTCCCGGCTGTCGCGCTTGCGACCAGAGAGAATCGCGAGCGCACTGAGCGCGAGCGTGTATTCCTCGCCTATGTAGCGACCTTGTTCATCGATGAGCGCGAGACGGTCGGCGTCGGGATCGAGCGCGAAGCCGGCATGGCACTGATGCGCACGCACAATGTCGCACAGGCCTCCCTTGCCCGAGAGGTTTTCAGCAGTGGGTTCAGGCGGATGCGGGAAGAGGCCCGCTTGCTCGCCCGAGTGGTTCGCGTTGACTTCGACGACGTCGCACCCGATGCTGCGGAGGAACATGGGCGCGGTGCGGCTGCTGCTGGCGTTCACGCAATCGACCGCGACGCGCACGCCGCGACCGATGCTCGAGGGCATGTCGGTCAGGCCCGAGTCCTGCAGTGCAGCAAGGACGCGCTCGACGTGCGTTTCGGCGGCGTCATCATCGCGCGTCAGCGCGCCGAGGTGTTGCCAACTCGTCTTGCCATCAAGGGCGCTGCCGCCACGTTCAAAGAGCGCGATGATCTCGTTCGCGAGCGTTGCCGGTGGTGCGCAGCCCGCCGCGCCGTGGATGCCGCCTTCGGCAAGCAGGCACTTGAGGCCGTTCCATTGCTGCGGATTGTGGCTGGCGGTGATGACCATGCCCGCGCCGACTTCGCCGCGCTTCGCGAGTTCGCGCGCGTGCCAGTCGGTGTTGACGGCGACAGTGGGGGTCATGGCGATGCCGAGATCGATGACGTTGCAGCCACTGCCCAAGAGGCCGGCGGTTGCGGCGCTGTGGATCATCTCGCCGCCGCGTCGGCCGTCGCGACCGAGAACGACGCTGATGCGTTTGCCCGGGTTGCGAGCGCGAAGGACGGAGCCAAAGCAGCCCGCGAATCGAGCGGCGACTTCGGCAGAGAGAGTTTCACCAACGACACCACGACAACCACTGACGGACAGCATCAATCGAGCCATGGGGGAGTGTACGAAAGGGGAGGGGGATGGAGAACGGAGAGCGGAGAACCGAGAGCGGAGAGCAGGGAGCGGGAAGGGTGGTGAGTTTGGGACTTCAAATCTTCTATTCGGGAGTGCGGGCTTGCGAAACTCGTAGTGAGGGGTTGCCGAAAGCCCATGTATGCGCTCTGAGGAGACATTCTGCGGCTGCGAGCCGACGCGCGTGCAGCGGGCGTGCGATGGGCAGACGTGTCCGTGCTGCACGCCCAAGCAGCGCGAGTTCGCGTACGCGAAACTGCGCTCGATGCGCGGCTGGATTGTCGCGTATGCAGTGGTGATGTTGTTCTTCACGGGCTGGGCCATGCCCGGCGCGCTGGCAGGCGAGGCGTTTGAACACATCGCGATGTTCGCGTGCGGGTGGTGCGCGACGGTGCTCATCACGCTGGCATTTGTCGGATCAGTGACGCGCGAAGATCATCGGCCTGGGCAACGCGTGGGACTGTCGTGGCTGGGCGCGTGGGCGGGGATTTCGTGTGTCGCGATGGCAGGGCTGCTGGGCGTGCTCGTGCAGATGTACGTGCTGTGAGTGAACGGACACTTGCCGATTGCAGAAACTCCGACATGAAAAAACCCGCGTGAAGTCACGCGGGTTTTGGCATGGATGAGTGAGACGCTGAACGTCTTAGTTCTTGAGCCACGCGGGGCAGGGCGCGGCCTTGTCGGTCGGCACCACGTGCACCTTGCGACCCTGGAACGTGACCGTGCCATCGGCGACGGCGTACAGGGTGTCGTCCTTGCCCATGCGGACGTTGAACCCGGCCTGCATGGGGGTGCCGCGCTGGCGGACGATGATGGAACCGGGCTGAGCGACTTCGCCACCGTAGAGCTTGATGCCCAGGTACTGCGGGTTGCTGTCGCGACCGTTCTTGGTAGAGCCTTGGCCCTTCTTGTGTGCCATGACGAAAAGTCCTTCCACCTGCTGTGGCCGCGAGGCCGATTCCACCGAATCGGACGGGCCGGGCCAAGACAATAGCGCGCGTGGGAAGCGTTTTCCAGTCTGTCGTCACGACGCGATTGATCCGAACAAAGACCAATCGTTGCCGGAAAGTCGCAACGATTGGCCAGAGCCGTCAAGCCACTGGGCCGGATGAAGGGCTCCAACCGATGTATATATAGGATCGGCCGTCGTGCGGAGCAGGACGGGGCGGTCGCTCGTTTGCATAAGTATTTGTCTATCAAGGAGTTCGCCATGGATGGCATCGCTCCCGCGTGTGTTGCGGTTCGTCGCTCGTTGCATCAGCACCCTCCCGTTAAGTGGGCATGGGTCACGGTCTGGATTGCGGGGACGCTGGGCGTCAGTTGCCACATCGCCGGGTGCGGCGCGAAGGCGGACACCGGACCGCGCGATGTGAAGGTCGATCTGACATCGCTCGAAGGGCCGCGCGCCAATCGCAAGAGCGACATCGCGATGATCGAGCCGCAGCGCAAGCTGTCGCAGCGCGAGAAGGCCGATCTGCTGCAAGAGGCCAAACTGAACTACGAGGCGATGATGAACCCGCCCGCGCAGCCGAGCAGCTCGTCGACGGGCGAGCAGGTGGCGAGCGCGGAGATGTCTCCGGTTGCGAGCGAGACGACCATCACGGACCTGCCCGCGCCCGACGCGACGGCGAGTGCGCCGATTGATCCGGTCTCGTCGACCTTGCAGACTGCCGAGCCAACTGCGACCGAAGTCGCGCCAGTGACTGCGCCGGTGAATGCGAGCACCGAACCACCGACAACTTTGGCCGCTCCCGCGCCGGTGAGCACCGATCCGCTCATTGATCTTGCAACGCGCATGGCCAACCTGCTGCGGACCAACGACCCGGCGGGCAAACCGATCATCACCGACCTCGCAGCGATTCTGCCCGTGGAGTCGCTCAAGCCGGGCGTGCTGGCGACGCTGGCCGATGCGAGCAGCCCGCTCGCGACTTTGAGCAGCGATGACAAAGCCACGCTCGTCGCGGCGCGTGATCGCCTGCTGGCGGATCCGAGCAACGCCAGCAACGATCTCATCAAGAGCTTGCGTCCGTCCAGCGGCTTGTCGATTCTCCGCACGGCACTGTGCACGTGAGTGGAGGGCTTTGGCCGATTCGATCCGTACTCGACGAGCACATTCGTGCAAGGTCGCACGCTGCGGGCCATCGTGTATGTGGAGCTCGACGGCTTCGCGACCCGGCCAGCGCGCGACAGCGATCCGGTGATGAGCAACGTGGCCATCGGCGATCAGGTCAGTGTCGATCTCACGCAGTCACTGAGCCTGTTTCATGACGCCGACGACCTGCTGGCGTGGCACCGCCCCGCTCGCGGCGTGATCGAAACCAGCCGCAACAAACGCCGGGATTTCTACCTCATTCAGCAGATCGATCTGCCCCCCACGCTGACAGTGGGGCGGTACAACCTGAAGGTGACAGTGACGGATCGCACCACGCAAGGACAGGCGGAAGCGATCATTCCCATTGAGATCGTGGCGCACGAGTCGGCCTTACGCGGGCGGTGAGCATCACGCTTCGCGTTGACGCGCGCGTTCGAGAAATGCCTGCATGATGTGCGGCTGCGCATGGAAGCTTGTTGCTTGCAGTCGAGTCAGGGCTTCCGTTGTCCGCACGAGCTTCTGAGCGCCTGCCAGATCGAGCACGCCCAAGGTGCCCCGCACCGCAAGACCCATGCGCTCTGCCGCTCGTCGTCCCTTGATCTCATCCATCAACACAAGCGTGGGTTCTCCCTGTGCCGCGACCGCCGCCGCATATGAGAGCGCGGCGGCCTCGCCCGCGTCGAGATGCGCCAGCCCGGGCAGCGTCGCGGAAGCCACGATTGAAAGCCATTCTGGCGGCTGTGCGGCCCACGCTCGCACCGGGCTCGGTGCGGCGGCATGCTGCAACTCGTCAATGACTGCTGTTGGCACGCGCACGCTGCCAAACAGTGCGGGCAGCACATGCACACAATCAATCAACACGAGATAGTTGATCGGACCCGTGTCCGCCACGACGATCATGAAGCGCGTGCCCGTTGCATGGTGGCTGCGTCAGCGTCAAGCGCCTGCAGCTCGCGAGCGAGCTCCTCAGTGGTCATCGTCACATTGAAGACGTTGTGCCGCTTGAGCAGATCGTCCAGCTCAAGACGTCCCACGCCCAACATCGCCTGGAGCTGAGGCCCGGTGAGCACTTGGTCGCGATAGAGCTGTACGAGTGCCGCCTCTCGAAAGGCAGCGGCCGGTTCGAGACCCGCAGCTCGCAATGCAGCTTCGACTTCCGAGGGGATGGTCACTGAGACATCCATGCGTAATCCTATGCGGCAGCAAGTGTTAACGCTGCGCCGTCGTTGTTACATGCCGGACTTTGAGGCCGAGCCGGCATCAACCAATCGAATGATCTGGTCAGGGCCGTTGAGCACCACGTACAGATCGCGGGGCAGTGACTTGCCGCTCGCGTCGGTCTTCTTGGGGCCCCAGACGACGTCGCGCACGCGGCCCAGGCCGTAGAGAACTTCTTCGTGCTCGGTCACTTTGCCGTCAATCACGCGCACGCGGCGGACGCAGTTCATCGCAAGACCGCCCGCGAAGAAGTCGGTCTCGTTCCAGTTGTCTTGCGGCTGCGGGTCGTTGATGAGAGCGTCACCACCGGCGAGGCCGCACGCGCCCAGTGAGGGCAGCCAGCGGAGAGCGGGGAGTTTGATTTGCTTGTCGGCGAGCTTGGGGTCCATCTCAGGCCAGGGCGTGCGGAAGGGCGTGTCGGCGTAGTTGATGCTGTACGCGACGAGGGGCCAGCCGTAGTTGCTGCCGAAGGTGACTTGGTTGAACTCGTCGCCGCCGCGTGGGCCGTGCTCGGTGTTGAACAGTTCGCCCTTGGTGTTGAATGCGAGGCCCTGCGGATTGCGATGGCCATACGACCAGATGCTGGGCAGGATCTTGCTGTCTTCGCTGGCGCGCGCGACGAACGGATTGTCCTGCGGAACTTTGCCATCATCGTGCAGGCGATGAATCTTGCCGTTGTGGCGAGTGAGAACTTGCGCGTGGTCTTGCTGGCCATGCTCGCCGATACTGATGTAGACATAGCCGGCGCGGGGCTTGTCACCGATGGGCGGATCGAAGGCAATGCGGCAGCCAAAGTGCACGCCAGCATTGGTGATGTAGTTTTCCGGGCGGGTTTCGAAGATGGTCTCTTGATCCGTGAAGCTGTACGCACCCTTCGCTGCAGCGTCGGGCATCAGCTTGCCTCGCACGACTTTGGTCGCGATGGCGCGACGCTTCTCGCCTTTGTCGTCGGTGCGATCGAGGAAATCAGTGAAGCCGATGTAGACCCAGCCGTTGGTTGCGTAGTCGGGGTGCAGTTCGACATCGAGCAGACCCGCTTGGCCACGATCGCTGACTTTGGGAATGCCGGCGACGGGTTCGCTGAGCGAGCCATCACTGTGCAGCACGCGCATCGTGCCGCCCTTTTCGTTGATTATCGTCGCGCCGCGGAGCGATTCGACTTGTGCATCGGTGGGCACAAACGCGATAGCCCAGGGAGTCTTGAGACTCGTCTTGCGGTTATGGCCAGCCACGCGCTCGATGCGGAAGCTGCGGTGCTGCGTGGTGAAGACGTGTGACGGGTCTTTCGCGGCGTCATCGGGCGTCACGTTGTTGTGCTCGCGCCATGCTTTGTGCTGCAGTTCGCGAATGTGCACCACCAGCGACCAGATTTTCTCATCGCTCAGTGAGCCTTTGAAAGGCTCCATGCCGCCCTGGGGCACGCCTTCTTTGATGGCTTTGAAGTAACGGCGATCGATCTCGTCACCTTTCACGTGATCGAAGACTTCATCGAGCAGCAGCGAGGGCGTGCCTGCGGGGCCGCCGCTGCCGTCTTTGCTGTGGCAGCCGGCGCACATGCTGTCAAAGAGCTCGGCAGTCGCGCCCGGACCACCGATGTGCGTCTGCGCGAGCGAACTCGAAGGAAGCAACGCAGCGATTGAAAAGCTTGCAACGAGCAACGGCATGGTACGAGAACGCGTCATGCAGGCACGGTAAGTCGCCCGTCGCAGCTTTGCCATAGAGGTGTTGTCCACGCACACAAGACATCGGCAGCCTGTGATGTACTGTCTCATCGTTGTCGGAGTCATCGGAAGTTGGCTCAACCCAGTGCGTGCCCCGGCAAGGCACCGCCCGGCCCAAAATAAAGTCTTCAGTATCAAAACCATCAAGAGGTCCGTTTCGTTGAACTGAGCGAGAAGACCAGATGTGACTTGCCACCATCGGGCACTCCACGTTCGCTCATTTGCTCATCGAATCCTGCATTGCCCGCAACCGCCTGTCTGTGCAAGCGGCTCGTTCCGCACGCGCAGATTTTCACCAGGAGTTTTCCATGACCTTTGCATATACGCCCCACATCTGCGCTGCGGCACTCTCCGTTCTCGCTGGATCGACCTTTGCGCAAACCGTCATCGAAGCGGAATCCGATGGTCAAGCGGCCAACAACACGCTCGCGAATGCTCAGCAACTCGCCCCCGGAGCGTTCAGCACCAACAACAGTTCCACCGTTTTCGGTTCGCTGCCCACCGCGCGCGTGCAAGGTAGATCCTCCGCGAGTGACGTCGACTTTTTCCGGTTCTCGATGCCTGCCGGACTCGCGTACTTCGACATCGACGCTGCAGCACCGGGGCTTGATACATATCTCGCCTTGTTCGATTCATCGGGGACGCTGCTCGCCGACAGCGACGATTCCTTCCCTGCGGATCCGGGCAGCGCGAGCGACTTCGACGCGTTCTTGGGTGGCATTCAGCTGAACGCTGGCACCTACTTCATCGCCGTTGCGGTTTCGGGCAACTTCGCAAACGCCACGTTCACGGGCGCGACCCCCGCTGAACTCACGCGTCCTGATGGCGCGTTCGGCGGCTTTTCCTTCCCCGGTGCAAACACCGCGGACTCCTCGTTCGCGGTCAGCGGCCAGCAGAACTCGTCGCTGCCGTACACGCTCTCCGTCACGATCCCCGCGCCCGGGGCGGCGGCAGCACTCGCGCTCGCAGGCATGGTCGGCTTGCGACGCCGATCCCGCCGCGCGTGATAGCGAGATTTCATCGTCCCCACCAATCCCTCACACACAAGGAGTTTCCGATGCGTCGTTCCATAGCTCTCATGCTTGCTGCCGTTGGTGCAGCGTTCACATGTTCGATGAGCCTGGCGTCCAGCCACGCGGAGGCCCCGTTCATCAAAGAGATTCCCAAGGTCGATGCGACCGACTTCTATATGTTCCGCAGCTATGAGCCCGGTCGCGAGGGCTTCGTGACCATCGTCGCCAACTACTACCCGTTGCAGGACCCATACGGCGGCCCCAATTACTTCTCGCTCGATCCCGATGCGATCTATTCGATCAACATTGACAACAACGGCGATGCCGTCGAAGACATCGTCTTCAACTTCAAGGTCACCAACACCAACCGCGACATCTCGCTCAACATCGGCGGCGTGCAAGTCCCCGTGCCGCTCTACAACGTCGGCATGCTGGGTCCTGCCGCGACTGACAACGGACCGCTCAACGTGCTTGAGACCTACTCGCTGCAGGTGCAGCGCAACGGCATCGGTGTCCTCGCGAGCAACAGCGCAACCGGAGCGACCATCTTCCGCAAGCCCGCCGACAATGTGGGGACCAAGTCGATTCCCGACTATCCCGCATACGCCGCGTCGCACATCTACTCGATCAATCTTCCCGGTTCCAGCGTCCCGGGTCGGCTCTTCGTGGGCCAGCGCAAAGACCCGTTCGTCGTGAACCTCGGTGAGATCTTCGATCTGGTGAATTTGAACCCGGTGGGCGCTCCCAATGGCCGGACGGACACCCTTGCCGACAAGAACATCACGTCCTTCATCCTCGAAGTTCCCATCTCCTACCTGCTGCCTGCCAAAGGTGGCAACACGATCATCGGCGGCTGGACGACTGCGAGTTTGCCGCGTGGACGCACGCTCACGAACAACCCGACCTTTGACAAGCCTGCAGCCGAGTTCGGCACGATGATCCAAGTTTCACGCCTGGGCATGCCGCTCGTCAACGAAGTTGTGATCGGTCTGCGCGACAAAAACAAGTTCAATGCCAGTGTGCCCAGTGGCGATGGACAGTTTTTGACGTACGTCACCAACCCCACGCTGCCCGCACTGCTCAACGTGCTCTTCCCCAGTGTCACCGCGCCTTGCCTGCCTCGCAACGATCTTGTGCAGGTCTTCTTGACGGGCGTTCCGGGTCTCAATCAACCCGCCAACGTCGTTGCTTCTGAAATGCTGCGTCTGAACACCGCAACGGCCGTTGTCCCGCCTGCACAGCAGAATCGTCTGGGCGTCATCGCAGGCGATGTCGCAGGCTTCCCCAATGGTCGTCGTCCCGGTGACGATGTCGTTGATATCGCCCTCCGTGTTGTCATGGGCAAACTGATCGCTGATCCCACCTGTGCTCCCAGCGGTCAACTCGACTTTACCGATGGCGCGTTCGTCGATGCTTCCATGTTCGATCCCGCGTTCCCCTACATCCGCAATCCCATTCCCGGTTCGCCCAACTGATCTCGGACACGCGCCGTCGCGAAAGCGATCGCGCGTGCTTTTTCTTGGAGGTTCCCATGCGCCGCTCTGCTGCCACGCTTTTTGCCGCCATTATCGCGGTCGTCCCCGCCGTCACCTCACTCGCGCACGAGTTCTGGATTCAGCCCTCCAGCTTCTCTCCCGCGCGAGGTTCCAGCATTGGCGTTCAACTCCGGGTGGGTGATGGCTTTCCTGGCGAGTCGCGCCCACGCGATCCGAACAAACTCGTCCGCCTGTTCGTCAAAGGCCCGCAGGGCGAACATGACATTCCCGGCCAGCCGGGCGATGAGCCCGCAGGCCAACTTGCATGCAAAGAACCGGGCGTCTACGTCGTCGGCTATCGCAGCAAGCAGACGTTGCTCACACTCGAAGCTGAGAAGTTCGAAGAGTATTTGAAAGAAGAAGGTCTGGACATCATCATCGAAGCTCGAGCCAAAGTTGGGGAGTCGCAACTGGCCGGTCGTGAGCACTACTCACGCGCGAGCAAGTGCCTTGTTCGCGTGGCAGGTGAGGCTGCCAAATCATCCCCGACATTTGAGCAAATGCTCGGATTTCCAGCGGAGATTACGCCGCAGGGTACTGATCCCACGATGGCAACCGTGGGCCAGGAGCTTGCATTCGTGGTCACGCACAACAACCTGCCCGCTCCCAACGTCGTGGTGATGTTCTTCTCCAAAAATGATCCGTCGCACCGTGCGCCCACGCGCACCGACGACAAGGGCGTTGTTCGCTTCACGCCCGATCAACCGGGCATGTGGATGCTGGGCAACGTCATGATGCAACGCGCCGCCAAAGACTCCGGCAGCGAATGGGACAGCGTGTGGGCGTCTCTCACGTTCGAGGTTGCGCCCGCTCCAACGTCCAAGCCCACGACGCAAGCCGACGAAAACAGCAAGTGAGACGAGACGGTACGACGTTGCAAGCCTCATCGCCTGCGGCGCATCGCGGCGACAACGCACAAAGACATCCCAAAGAGAGTCCCGGGCGTTGGGATCGTCGCGATGAACGACACATACTCGCGCTGCGTCGTTGTGCCGATGGGACGCGTCGCGACGCCCACAACCGTGCGGCCATCGGCTGAGACGCCGCTGGCGAGGATGGGCGTGACGTTGCCGAGATTCACGCCGTTGGAGGTGAGGTAGGTGGCGAGGGAGAAAGCTTGGTCGTCGATCCAGATGGAGGCGAAGCTGTTGCCAACGAGTCCGATGTTGGTCGTGAAGTTCACGAGGTCAAGACCGCTGCCTGCTGCGCCCACGAGCACCCGGCCTGTCGTGTCGCTACCTGCGATAAAGTTGCCTGAGGCAAAGTTGGGCCGGGGAAGCATGCGAAAAACACCATCGCGCCACACGATAGGGAAACCGGAGGTGTTGGCGTTGGCGACGTTGTTACCGAGGAATCCTGCAACGACACGTCCATCGCCTGAGATCGTCGTCGTGCGCGGATAGAAGCCCTGACTTGTCACGAGAGGAAGGTTTGTGGAGCCCCCAGTTTCGTCCCATACGAACGCTGTGTCGCTGCCGCTCACCACGTCAGGTTGGATGTAATGGGTCGCACGGGTGCCATCGGCGGACATGACACTGCTTGCGGGATAGGCACCAGTGAACTGGGCGAAGGTCGCGACAGGTGTGACTGAGCCGCCTTGGTTGTACACATAAGCGGCGCTCGAGGTGAGGTTGCCGTCAAGTTCACGGGCAAACCCGAATGCGCGAGTGCCGGATGCGGAAACGCCATTGAAGATGCCCCGCAGCGGGCCGCCAGTTGGGCTCGCGCTGATGAGGGGCGTTTCCAGCGTGGGTGAGATGCTTGCAGTGTCGCGCCATACGGCTGGCGTGCCGGCATTCACCGTGGTGTTGACGTACCGCCCCGTCATGCCGACGATGACTGAACCATCAAACGAAGCCGCCGCCGCTCGGCCTGTGCCGCCCACGGTTGGCAACTCGCTGCGCGTCCACACGCCCGCGACGCGACGCCACACATAGGGCTTTTCGTCCGCACTCAATATCGTGTTGCTGCTGCCCACGATGACGTTGCCGTCGCCCGAGACGCCGCGAGCGAGCGCTTTGAGGGGCGAACTCGCGACATCTGACGGCAGCAACGTAAACGTGTACGTCTGCGCCGCGGCGACGCTCGCGAACAGTGCCATGACACAACCAGCGGCCATCGCCGGGCCGACGCTTCCCACGAGTTTCATGTGTGTGCTCCCAGTTCCCATGATTGACTGCACGCACGCAGTCACCGCAAATTGCCTACCGCCGGGTGGGCTGCAGGTTGCGAATGCACAAGGAAATATGTGTTTCCGCTGCCAACTCGGCAGTCTGGGCAGGCCCCTCACCGGAATCGGCAACCGTTTGCAAACAGTTGCAACCCCGAGGTTTGTATGAATTTAGGGATTTTCATGAAGTGAGCATGTCTGTGTTCAGGCTGTGGAGCGACATGAATTGTCCGTGCTAAGTGCCCTATTTCCAGCATCTAACAGCGACTCGTCAACCTGTCTGCAATACCCCTTTCCCACTATCCGATATTGTGTGATCGAGGATGCGACGCAACGCACGATTCCTGTGTGCGCCTGACCATCTTCGCAGGCATCTGAGTCGTATAGATAGGTGTGACGCACGGCCCCGCGGCGAGCGTCAGGAAGGAAGCAAGAACCATGTTTGAACGCTTCACAGATCGTGCCCGCAAGGTCATGGCCCTCGCCAACCAAGAGGCGCAGCGACTCAATCACGAATACATCGGGACCGAGCACATCTTGCTGGGTCTCGTGAAGGAAGGCAGCGGCGTTGGTGCCAACGTGCTGCGCAATCTCGATGTCGACCTTCGCAAGGTCCGCCTCGAGGTCGAGAAGCTGGTTCGAGCCGGACCGGAAATGGTCACCATGGGCAAGCTGCCCCAGACGCCGCGCGCCAAGAAGGTGATCGAGTACGCCATCGAAGAGGCTCGCAACCTGAACCACAACTACGTCGGCACCGAGCACCTGCTGCTTGGTCTGCTGCGTGAACACGACGGCGTGGCGGCGCAGGTTCTTATGAACCTGGGCCTCAAGCTCGAAGAAGTGCGCGAAGAAGTGCTCAACCTGCTGGGTGCGAGCAACGAGCAGCGCGAAGAAAACACCGGCGGCGGCTCGGCTCCCGAAGCTGGCGCTGGCAAGGACCCCATCGCGAGCAGCGCGCAGAGCGGCGCGACGCCGGCGGGCAAGCGCGGTCGCAGCCAGACTCCTGCGCTCGACAGCTTCGGTCGCGATCTGACCGAACTGGCGCGCGAAGGTCAGCTTGATCCTGTGATCGGGCGCATGACCGAAATCGAACGCGTCGTGCAGGTCCTCTGCCGGCGCACCAAGAACAACCCGGTGCTGCTGGGCGAAGCCGGCGTGGGCAAGACCGCCATCGTCGAAGGCCTCGCGCAGAAGATCATCTCGGGCGACGTGCCTGAGATTCTCAGCGACAAGCGACTGGTCGTTCTCGACCTCGCGATGATGGTCGCGGGCACCAAGTACCGTGGCCAGTTTGAAGAGCGCATCAAGGCGGTGATGAACGAAGTCCGCAAGGCCAAGAACGTGATGCTGTTCATCGACGAACTGCACACGCTCGTCGGCGCGGGCGGCGCGGAAGGCGCCATCGACGCCAGCAACGTGCTCAAGCCCGCTCTGGCGCGTGGCGAAATCCAGTGCATCGGTGCGACGACCTTTGACGAGTACCGCAAGTACATCGAAAAGGACGCCGCGCTCGCTCGCCGATTCCAGGCCATCACGGTCGATCCGCCGAACAACGATCAGACGATCCTGATCTTGAAGGGTCTGCGCGAGAAGTACGAGCAGCACCACAAAGTGCGCTACACCGAAGCCGCCATCAAGGCCGCGGTGGAGCTCAGCGGTCGATACATCACGGGCCGCGTGCACCCCGACAAGTCGATCGACGTGATCGACGAAGCCGGCGCGCGTGTTCGCCTCAAGACCATGACCAAGCCGCCGAACCTTGCCGACATCGAGGCCGACATCGAGCGCCTCAGCGTCGAGAAGGACGAAGCGGTTCGCGCTGCGGACTACGAAAAGGCCGCAGAACTCCGCGATAAGGCCGAGCAGCTGCGCAAGAAGAAGGAAGAGATCCAGAAGGAATGGCGCGCCAAGAGTCAGGAAGCCATGGGCACCGTCGATGAGGACATCATCGCCGAGGTCGTGAGCAAGATGACGGGCGTGCCCCTCAAGCGTCTGGAGAAGGACGAAGCCGCTCGTCTGCTCAAGCTCGAGCAGGAGCTGCACAAGAAGGTCATCAGCCAGGACGAAGCCGTCAAGGCGATCAGCAAGGCGATTCGTCGTGCTCGCGCCGGGCTGAAGGACCCCAAGCGTCCGATGGGCAGCTTCATCTTCCTGGGCCCCTCGGGCGTGGGTAAGACGCTGCTCAGCAAGGCGCTGGCCGAGTTCATCTTCGGCGACGAAGAAGCGCTCGTGCACCTGGACATGTCTGAGTACATGGAGAAGCACAACGTCAGCCGACTCGTGGGCGCGCCCCCCGGCTACGTGGGCTACGAAGAAGGCGGCCAGCTCACGGAGAAGATCCGTCGCCGGCCCTACAGCGTGGTCCTGCTCGACGAAGTCGAAAAGGCCCACCCCGACGTCTTCAACATGCTCCTCCAGATCATGGAAGAAGGTCGCCTGACCGACAGCTTCGGCCGCAACGTCGACTTCAAGAACACCGTCATCATCATGACGTCCAACCTCGGTTCGGACATCATCAAGGGTGGTGCGGGCTTCGGATTCGGCAAGCGCACCGAAAGCACGGACTACGACAACGTCAAGGGCGTCTTGATGAAGGAAATCGAGCGGTTCTTCCGCCCCGAGTTCATCAACCGCCTCGACGACGTGATCGTCTTCCGCCCGCTCAACAAGGCCGACATCACGCAGATCATCGAGTACGAAGTGGCCAAGGTCGCCAAGCGCCTCGCGCACCAAGGCTTTGCCATCGAGCTCGATCAGCCTGCGAAGGACTTCCTGATCGACAAGGGCTACAACCCCGAGTTCGGCGCCCGGCCCCTCCGCCGCGCGATCGGCCAGTACATCGAAGACCCGCTCAGCGAAAGCCTGCTCATGGGTTCGTTTAACGCCCCGGCGACCATCAAGGTCACGCGGCGCAACGACGCGGAAGGCAAGCCCGAGGAGCACCTGTACTTCGAAACCGGCCCGGCCCCGCAGGAACTGGCCGACAAGTTCAACAAGACTCCTCGCGACGAGCAGCAACCGGCCCAGCAAGCCACCGGCAGCACGTAACAAGGGCTCCATAGTTCACCCAAGCCCGGCAGCAATGCCGGGCTTTTTCGTGCGCCGGAGAACCCACGCCGCAACGTCCTCCAGAGCGACGACGAACCTTGTTTTGTTTGCAAATTGTACGGATATGCTATACATCTAAGTGCAGACGCCACACGTTATTAGCGTCTCGTGGTGTTCACAAACCTGCAAAAGTGCACGAGATGTATGTCAAATTCGGTTGAAGTTTTCGTGTATCGTGGTACGCTGGCGACACTCACGGGCATTTCCCCGGCCCTTGGGAGGAGAGATATGCGGGGATGTCAGACGAGACTTCACACCCATTGGGTAGATTGTGCGCGCAGTGCGCACCATGTCGGTCGGTCACGTTTCGAGCGTCCACGCGCGAGATGCTGAAGCGACGACTGCCGCGTCTAACTGGCGGGTCGTGGGGATCTCAACGCACGGCTGAAAAGCCGTGGAGAGAAGGAGAGACAGATGAAGAAGGTTCTTGGTCTTTTGGCCCTTGCGGGCGCGGCTACGGTCGCGAACGCTCAGTGGACGAACGCGACGCTGACCGATGGCAACGCGTACTTCCGCGTCACCAACGGCTCGATGCCCACCAGCATCACCGCCGGCGCCTCGGGCTTCACGGCTGACTTCCGCACCAGCGGCGGCACGGCTGCGACCGGCACCGACCACACGTTCAGCCACTGGTGGTGGGTTCGTGGCGGCACGGACACCCGTGAATACGCCCTCGCCCTCCCCAGCACCGCTCAGCAGAACGCCGCGGTGAAGACGACGACTGGCACGAACGAAGTCAGCTGGAGCAACCTCAACCCGCTCAGCGCTGGCCAGCTCTCCAACGTTCGCTTCACCCTCACCTACAAGGTCGTTGACCTCGACGGTCCCACCGGTAACCTGCAAGCTCAGGTGGTCAGCGTTCTGCGCGCCACCAACATCGGCAGCACGACCGCGACCGGCGTCAGCGTGTTCAACTACGTTGACTACTTCTTCACGGGCGAAGACAGCGGGGACGTCGTCCCGGCTGGCGATGCCGGCATCGATGGCAGCGGCAACCGCTTCATCAAGGTCAGCGACCCCAGCGATACGGGCGGCTTCGGCAGCATGTATCACCAGGGCGTGGGCGCCAGCGGCTACGGCGTCGGCGCATTCAGCGCCGTCGGTGGCCAGGTCGGTGACACCAGCATCGATAACTTCAACGACTTCAACAGCGCCACCGCAGCCGGCGACCAGTCGGGCGTCATGCAGTGGAACTTCGGCGATCTGGCCCCCGGCGCCAGCGCGGAAGCCATCTCGGTCGTGACCATCCCCACCCCCGGCGCTCTCGCGCTGGTCGGCATGGGCGGCCTGATCGCGGCTCGTCGTCGCCGCGCCTGAGTATCAGGCGATCGATGACCGGATGCATGGAAGCATCTGACCATAGTTTTGCAGTGCGTTTGCACCGGACCTCGAAAGAGGTCCGGTGTCTTTTTGTCGCGGGCGACGAATCAGTTCCTTCGCGCGGCGTCCCGCCTTCACGTGCGGTCGCGCACGCCGCGCTCGCAGCGAGTTTTCCACGCTGCTCGCAGCGTGGCGGCGAAGCGATCGGCGTACGCCTTGCCATTGCAGAGCGGGCTGGACAGCAGCCGCTGCGGAAGTGAAGCACGCAGCTGCGCGAGCCGACTTGTGTCGTGAGCAAGCGCCACCGCGCGTTCGACATAGTCGTCGATATCGGAAGCGACGAGTTCGCCAAGGCCGACTTGGTGCAGAAGTGATGCGCCGACGCGAGCAACGTGGCGATTGCCCATGATCGTCACGACGGGTACGCCCACGCTGAGCAGTTCGCACGTCGTGGTGGTGCCGTTGTACGGGAAAGCGTCGAGCGCGATGTCAAAGCTCGCGAGCGTGGAGAAGTGATCCGGGTTCGACATCGCTTGGCCCATGACTTCGCATCGTTCACGGGGGATGCCGGCCTGCTCAAGTCTCGCGTGAAGCGCGGCCTGCGTGCCCTCTTGCGAAAGTCCCCGTCCCTTGATGACCAGTCGCGCGTCGGGAACACGTGCAAGCACGCGCGACCACGCGGCGATGGCGCCTTCGCTGATCTTCTTCGCGGCGTTGCAGGACGCAAATGTGATTGGACCCGCTTGGCGTGCGGGTCGCGTCCAACCCTGCATGTCAGCGCGATCAAACACCGGCGCATAACACAGAAAGCACGGATCGAGTTGCAGCAGCGATTCGCTCGCGAACCGCTCGCTGCCCGGCGGATCAGTGATGCTGTCAACCAGGCGATAGTCGATATTGGCAATGCCTGTTGAGTGCGGATATCCCAGATAGGTCATGAGCACCGGCGCGAACTTGGTCGCGAACGCGGCGAGGCGATGGCCTGTCGTCCAGCCGTTCACATCGATGGCGATATCGATCTTGGCGGCGTGCAGGCGCGTGGCTAGATCGGCCGAACTGATCTGCGGCAAGTGCAAGAACTCATCGCAGTGTGCGCGAAGCTGTGTCGTCACTGCGTCAGTGAGCAAGCCTGTATGCACCCCAATGACACGCAGATCATCCCGCCGCAGATGCGCGAGCAACGGTCGCAGAAAGTGTGCGACAGCATGGTCGTTGAAGTCATGCGACACCAGCGCGACGCGCAGCGTGCGCGAGGCATCGTCGGTCGCGGGATAACTGAACGTCAGCGACGGAGCGTGCATCGCATAAAACCGGCCCAGTTCCGCATGCGCCTTGTACGCTTCGCTGGGCGTGATCGCCTCGACGTAACTGCTCACGCCCGCCATGGCTTCAAGCAGATGCTGATCGACATGCCCCTCAGCGGCGATGGCCTGCAGGGACCGCCACGCGTCATCGGCTCGCCCTTGCGACGCGAACACGTTCGCGAGTCCCACTCGTGAGAGATAGTCGGTCGGATCGCCGGCAAGGCACTCACGCAGGCACGCCTCGGCGTCCGCGAGTTGGCCCAGATTCTCGTACATCACCCCCAGCGCGCCGCGCAGGCGATACCACGTGGGATGCGCGCTTCGAGCTTGCTCCATCACCTTCACAGCGTGCGTCGCATCGCCAGCTTTCACGAGTGACTGTGCCGCTCCGATTGTCAGTCGTTCGTCATGCGGAGCAAGACGGAGCGCCTCAAGCGCATGGAACTTGGCTTTCGCAGGTTCGTTCAGAGCCGCAAAGGCAGCCGCGAGCCCTACGCGAGCGTGCGCGTCGGCAGGCGTCCGCGCAACCATCGCCAAGAACGCATCGCGGGCGGCGACATAGCGGTGCCCGATCAGGTGGTCAAAGGCTGCTTGCAGTCGGGCGGCGTGCATGGACGGTTGTAGGCAGGGATACGTTCTGTCTAGCAAAACGGAAATCGCGCGAACTTATCCACAATTTGGGACTATTGTTTCAGAATTCGTATCAATCACGCGAAAGAGTTGGTATACTTCCCCGGGAAAATCCTAGTTGCCCCCCGAGCGGGCGGTTTCGGCTGAGCTCACGTTCGCTGAACCGCCCAGCTTTTTGCGCATATCGGGGCAGACGCTTTTTCTTTCAATCATTTCTGAAAACATGGTAGACAGCGGCTATCCTCTTTGCGATACTGCTGTCATGACCACGCCCGCACCCAAACCCTCGCCCTCTGACGCACTGCGCGAAGCGCAGGATCGTTTCATCGCGGTGTGGGGACAGATGGCCGGGGCCTGGGGCATCAGCCGCACTATGGCTGAAGTCCACGCACTGTTGTACATCTCGGGCGAAGCGATGTGCACCGACGACATCATGGATCGGCTGGAGATCAGCCGCGGCAACGCGAGCATGAGTCTGCGGGCGTTGCTCGACTGGAACATTGTGTCGCGCGTGACCAAGCGGGGCGATCGCAAGGAATACTTCGAAGCCGAGCAGGACGTGTGGGCGTTGTTCCGCGCGATCGTGCGCGAGCGCATGAACCGCGAGGTTGATCCACTGCTCGCGAGCCTGCATGAGATTCGCGACATGACCGCGAAGGCCGACAAGGGCAAGGGCGACGAGCTCGCCGCGGCGCAGCGCGAACGCATCGAGAACATGGTGGCATTCTTCGAGACGCTCGAGAAGCTGGGGCAGCGGTTCGTGAGTCCGAGCGGCAAGGGTCTGCAGTTCGCGGCGACCATGCTGAGCAAAATGCCCGAGTTCAGTCTGGGCGGCGGATCGAAGGAGGACGCGCGATGAGCGTCATCGATCGCACGAATCTCCAGACTCCCGCCATGCGCGCGGTGCGCGAGCAAACCGAGCCCGCCGGCGCGTTCAGCGTGGCATGGGATGTGCCCGCACGAGCCATCGGCGATGCCCGCGTGAGCGCGTGGCTGCGCGAAACGCTGGGCGCTGGCTTTGAGAAGCTCGATGCACGCATCCGCTGGCGCGTGTCGGCCCATGAAGCGTGCGAACTGTCGGTGCACGCCGCGGACTGCACGATGCGCGTGCTTGCGGTCGCGCCGGCGACAATGGACAGTTGGCGCGAGAATGGCCACGCCATGACCTGCGCGACGGTGGGGGACCGGCTGGCCCTGACGGTGTTGCACGACGAGAACGGCTCGCGCCTGCTGTACGCCCGGATGAACTGGACGGAACTCGGCGTCGAGGGTGGGCGGTACGACGTGGTGGAACTGGTGAAGTAGACGCAGTCGCCGGGACGCGCGTGGAGTATGAGCCGCTCGGTATCTCTCTTCCGCGTCGGTCGAACCATGAGCGCAACGAATCTGGCTTGATCCGCAATCGACCTATCTTCCGCGATGGCAGCCGGTATCCGCAGCGAAAGTTCGCTCGCGTACATCCCCGGGCTTGACGGCGTGCGAGCGCTGTCGGTGCTCGCTGTCATCGCGTTCCACTTTACAGCCAGCTGGGCATCCCGGCTTGAGGCGGCCAACGAGTGGTGGACCGGCTGGACACATCTCACGCGCATCGGTTGGACGGGCGTCGATGTCTTCTTCGTCATCTCCGGGTTTCTTATCGCGCGCGTGCTGGCGCGGCGACCTGTGCGGACGCTCCGCGAATACGCAGCGTTTTTGTTGCGACGTGCCCGTCGGCTGCTGCCCGCGTACATCGCCTGTCTACTACTAGTCACGCTCATCGCGGTGATCTGCTGGCGCGACAGTAAGGTCCTGGCGAATTGCGGCTGGTTGTGGACGCTCTCGGCGAACGTCGTCCTGGGCTTTGGTGATCGTGCCGCACTCGTCGATGCGAACTTGTCGATGGTGCATTTCTGGAGTCTCGCAGTCGAATGGCACTTCTACGCGGTGTTTCCGCTTGTCCTTTTGTTCAGCCGGTCATCAACTCGCGCAGCATTGATTTTGGTGGCGCTCGCAGTCGCATGCCGAGTCACGTTCATGTCGGCGGGACTTTCCGACAACGCGACATATGCGTTCACGCTGTGCCGCATCGACGCTCTCGCGATGGGTGTACTGCTTGCAGCGTGGATCGATCGCGGCAGCGAACGAACGGTGCGGATTGTCGCATCAGTCGGAGCGGCATCGTTCGTTGCCATGCTCATCGTGCTCGCGTTCACGCCCGGCTCGTTCAAGCCGCTTGTATGGGTGCAGTCGGTCGGATACACGCTGCTCGCCGCGAGTGCAGCGATGATGCTCGCCGGTCTGATTCGTTTTCCGCAGTGTGCCGTCACGCGCTTGCTGGAGGCGGCTCCTCTCACGGCGATCGGCCGAGCGAGCTACAGCCTGTACATCTGGCACTTGGTGTTTCTGCCGTTTATCACCGCGTTTGTCGCTGCAAAGTGGCCGCACGCGAGCGTTGGCCAGACGTATCTCATCACCACGCTCATTGCGACTGTCGTCACGGCGGGGTTGGCAGTCGTCTCATATCGCCTGCTGGAAGCAGCCGTACTGAGTCGTCGTAGTCTCGGTCGACGAACGGCGAGCGATGACGCTTCGCTGCAAAGGTGAACCTATTTCAGCTGCTTGCGGAACATGCGAATCGCGTCATCGCACTGCATCGCCAGGTCGCCAAAGTCGTGTTCATTCTGCAATCGCGCGATGTTGTCCTTCGCTTGCTGCATGGTTGCGAGGGCTTGGCTCGCGTCACCCGTGTGAAACTGCGCCCACGCGAGGCGCCACAGCGTGAACTGCTGCCAGCGTGAGTCAGGCTCGGCAAACTTCGCGGCTCGTTGCGCGGTGTCGAGCGCGAGGCCGCGATCAAAGCTCGGCTCATCGTCGGTGCTCACGATGCACGCGGACGCGAAGCTCATCACGTCGGCGTTGTCGCCGTGTCGCTGGATGAGCTCGCGCACGTACTGGTTCACCTCGTCAGGACGCTTGCCGCCGCCCGCGCGTTGCATCAGCAGCATGAGCTTCCACTGATACGCCGCAGGCACTTCGAGCGATGCATCGCGTGCAAACGCCGCGTCGAGAGCGGCCAGCGCGGCGAGTTGGTCGCCGCGATCCATTGCTTCCTTGTACCCCGGATACTTCGCGAAGATGTCATTGCGCTGCGACTTCTTCGCGGTGGCTGCGGCGATATCCGCCTCGGCCCGTTTCTTAGCAGCCGCGTCTTCAGCGGCGATCCGCGCGGCTTCCTTCGCACTGTCAAAGGTGCCCGCGAGCACTTCGTTCACGATGCGTTCAACGGTCTTGGGGCTACCGATGCCGATCCAGACGACGTTGCCGCGTTGATCGATGATCCACGCGGTGGGAATGCCGCCTGTGTTCGACGGCTTGTACCACGTCCGCAGCATCTGCTCGTCGGCGGTATCGACCGCGACGCGATAGTCCATGCGGTCATCCATGCGATCAACGAATTTGGTCACGTGCGCGATCGTCGCTTCAATGTCATGCGATTCACCGTCGTCCGTTGCACGCTCGAGAATACTCACGCCGATGACTTGCACCTTGCCCGCGTGTTCGCGCTGCATGCGCGACAGGTGGGGCATCGCGGCTCGACACGGCCCGCACCACGTGGCCCAGAAATCGACAACATACACGGTGCCGCGTTCAAAGTTCGCAACCGGCTCGCCCTTGATCCACTTACCCACGTGCAGCAGCGGCGGCGGCTTGCCGATCTGCGGGTGCAGGGCGGGCGTGAGTGTTGACATGGGCTGCGATGGCCGACTCCCGCCGCATCCGGTGGTAGTCAAGCTTGCGCCCGTGGCGACGAGCAACATCAGCATGAAAGCACGCGCGTGCATGTCTTGCATAGTGCCAGCGTAGCCGAATCAACTTGACGACTTGTTGACTTCAGCCCTTCCAAGGTCGCGCGGAATCGTGTAAACTCCGACCATGGTCGTTCGCCGTTCCTCGTCGTGTGCGTTGTCATTTGGTCGTTTGCTTGCGCTGCTCGCGACTGCAGCGGTTGTGCCCATGGGCACCGCCCAGCAGTCCGCTTCGTCGCCACTCACGCCACCCACGAATGGGCCGCGCCGCGTGGACCCCACCTGGCTCGCACTCGTGGATGCGACGGTGCATGTCTCGCCCGAGAAGACACTGGCACGCGCGACCGTGGTCGTGCGCGGCGGTCGGATCATCAGCGTGACGGAAGCGGACCCCGGCCCTGACGGCAAGCACGGCACGGGCGATGACGTCGCGACGCGCTTGCCCATCGGCCCACGCGTGCTCGATGGCAAGGGCCTGCATGCCTACGCGGGCTTCGTTGATCCGTATGTGGAAGTGGACGCGCCCAAGCCCGACCCCAAGCGCGCGGGTGTGCACTGGAATGATGGCGTGACGCCCCAGCGCAGCGTGCTCGACGGCGCGGGGCTGAGCGACGGCGCGGCGAAGGAGCTGCGCGACCTGGGCATTACAGCGGCGTGCATCACGCCGCGAGGCGGGGTCTTCCGCGGACAGAGCGCACTGGTGAGCACGGCGGCGGCGGACAGCGACCCGAGCATGAGTCGTCCGCCCGTGTATGTGAGCAGTGTGTATCAGAGCGTGGCGATGGAACTGGGCGGGCGCGCATATCCCGACAGCCAGATGGGTGCTATCGCGCTGATTCGGCAGACGTTGAGCGATGCGGCTTGGATTGGCGCCAATGGCGACGCGGCGGAGAGCGTGATTGGAGCGGGCGACTTCAATGCGCTGCGGCAATTGGCGCCGCGGGCCGCGGCAGGCTCCACGCCTGCTGTGGTACAGCCCACGCTGGTCTTCGACACGGCCGATGAGCTTGAAGCGCTGCGCGTGGGCAAAATCGCGCGTGAGTTTCAGCGGCCGTACATGGTGCTTGGTTGCGGTACGGAGTTTGCGCGGCTTGATGCAATCGCGGCGGACATGAAAGCGGACAAGGCTTCGCTGCTGTTGCCCGTGAGCTTGCCCAAGGCTCCCGATGTGTCGAGCATGGAGAAGGCGGAGGCGGTGGAACTGCGCGACATGATGACCTGGGAGCAGGCTCCAACAAACGCGCGTCGGCTGCACGGCGCGGGCGTGACGTTCGCATTCACCTCGGCAAAGCTGCGCGACAAGGGCAACTTTCTGCCCAATATCCGCAAGTTTGTGCGGTACGGATTGCCGAAGGAGGTCGCGCTCGCCAGCTTGACGACGACCCCCGCCACGCTGCTCGCAGCGAGTGATCAGGTGGGCACGATTGAAGCCGGCAAGCGCGCGAACATCGTGGTGATGAGCGACGAGCTCTTTGACAAGAAGAGCAAGCTGCGCATGCTGCTGGTGGATGGTCAACTGCACCAGATGAACAAGCCCGACGCGGATGTGTCGGGCACGTGGACCGTGTCGGCGAACTTTCCCGATGACGCGGTGCGGACGATTGTGATCAGCAAAGACAAGCCAGGTGATGGTGATGTTGTCATCACGAAACTCACTCCCGCGAAACCTGCAGAAGGTGACAAGCCTGAAGTGAAGGAAAGCAAGGTTGAGGCGAAAGCTCGCAAGGTTTCGATGGAGGGCAATCAGCTCACGTACGTGTTTGAGCACGATGAGTTTGGCGCCGATGGCTTGGTGAGCTCGTTCCTGGTGTTCGATCTTGATGCCACGCCGCCAACGTACATCGGTCGCGGCGTGCTGCCTGACGGCCGCGAGTTCAGCTTCAGTGGCGAGCGTCAGCCCGACAAACTCACGGGCGTATGGCCCACATGGTTCCCTCCGCAAGCGGGGCAACCTGCGTTTCAAGGCGCGGCGCTGGTGTTTGATGACAAGAACACGCTCATCGGTCGTGAGCCGTTTGAGAAGGTGAGTCCGGTTGCGATCAAGAACTTCGCGTGGGATGGGAAGACGGTGTCATACGCGCTCGACCTGCCCGCAGCAGTGGGCGGCGAAGTGGCGATCACGATGACGCCTGATCTGTCGCAGGATCCCGACACCGCACGCGGCGTCGTGAAGAGCAAGAACGGCGAGTTCTACTTCACCAGCGTGCGACGCGATGCCAATCCCTTCCGCGGCACGTGGCGCGTGAGCAAGACGGACGGCAAGGACGTGCCCGCGGATCGCAAAGAACAGATTCGCGTCATCATCGGCGAGAAGGACATGCGCGTGACGCGCACGCTCGAAGATGGCACGACGAAGGAAGCCAAGGGCAAAGACGAGAAGTTTGAAGACGGGACGTACGCGTTTACGCATTCGCTCAACGATCTGGGCTTTGACTTCCTCGGGAAAGAAGGCAGTAGCAGCGACAAGCTCGTCATTCGGTTTGGCGAGACACTGAAGGACGACACGATCGAAGGCACGAGCACGTTCAGCGATGGCTCGATACACACGTATGTCGCGCAGCGCGAGGTGAAGGACGACAAGAAGGATGATGACGACGCGCCGACGGATGTTCCAGAGAAGTTGGGACTGCCGTTCGGGCCGTATGCGATGGACGCGGCGCCTGTGCAGGAGAAAGTGCTGCTGCGCAACGCGACTGTGTGGACCAACACCGACCAAGGCGTGCTCGAACACGCAAGCGTGATGCTCGTTGATGGCAAGATCACGACGGTGACGACGGGCAAAGTCGAACTGCCCGAAGGCACGCGCGTCATCGATTGCGTCGGCAAGCACATCACCGCCGGCATCATCGACGCTCACAGCCACACAGGCATCAGCAAGGGTGTGAACGAAGGCGGCCAAGCCGTGACGGCGGAGGTACGCATCGCGGATGTGACCAACCCCGATGATGTGAACTGGTACCGCCAGCTTGCGGGCGGCGTGACCAGCGTGCTGAGCCTGCACGGCAGCGCGAACGCGATCGGTGGGCAGAGCCAAACCAACAAACTCCGCTGGGGCTGTGCGCGGCCCGATGACATGCACTTTGAAGGCACAATCCCCGGCATCAAGTTCGCGCTGGGTGAGAACCCGCGCAGTGTGAACTGGGATGCGGGCACGGGCCAGTACCCGCGCAGCCGCATGGGCGTGGAGAAGTTGATTCGGGATCGGTTTACGGCGGCGACGGAGTATGCGAAGGCTATCGAAGACGCCAAAGCTGCTGCTTTCAAGAAAGAAGCCAGCGAGACGAGCAAGGGTGGGGGCGGAATTCCGACTCCCCGGGCACTGTTCACGCATCCGCGTGAGATCCGCCGCGATCTCGAACTTGAGGCAGTCGCCGAGATTCTTGCTGGTGAGCGACTCATTCACTGCCACAGCTATCGCCAGGACGAGATCGTCATGCTCACGCAGGTCGCGCGTGACTTCAACTTCAAGATCGGCACCTTCCAGCACGTGCTCGAAGGGTACAAGGTTGCTGACTATGTGCGCGACTACAGCGGCGGCGGCAGCGGCTTCAGCGATTGGTGGGCCTTCAAGGTTGAAGTGCAGGATGCGATTCCCGCAGGCTTCCCGCTGATGCACAAGGTTGGCGCGGTCGCGAGCTTCAACAGCGACAGCAACAGCCTCGCACGGCACTTGAATGTTGAAGCGGGCAAGGCTGTGAAGTACGGCCGCGAAGTGGGCGGAGTTTCCGCTGAGGACGCGTGGAAGTTCGTGACGCTCAACCCCGCGAAGCAACTGCGGATTGACAACCGCGTGGGCGCAATCAAAGAAGGCCTTGACGCCGACATCGTGGTGTGGACGGGCGACCCGATGAGCACGTTTAGCAAAGCGGAACGCACGTTTGTTGATGGCCGCGAACTGTTCAGCCTCGAACAAGACGCCAAGCACCGCGCGACAATCACCGCCGAGCGGCAGCGGCTCATTGCGAAACTACTCGACTACAAGAAGAAGAACCCCGAGAAGGCTGACGACAAGAAGGACGAAGGCAAGAAGGACGAGCCCGCCAAACCCGGCGAGTTCAGCGACCAGCAACTCGCCGCGATCCGCGCTCGCCACCTTGAAATCATGCGCAGTGGCCGCGATCCGTTCTACGCCCCCGGCGTGTGCGGCTGCGGGGTCATGCACTAGTGAGAGCAAGCGAGGGGTGAGTCAGAAGCATCCACCCGTGGCACGGGCTTTGAGCCCGTGCGAATGACGACAACGAGCAAGACACGCGACGCGACAGTCAAACAACGACGTACCGAACCACACACCATGCTCATCTCACCAACACAACTCACAACCTCCGCGTCCCTCCGCCACTTCTCCGCGACTCCGCGACCCGCCCTCGCCGCCACCGCGATGCTTGCGATGACCGCGGTGGCCAACGCGCAAGACCTCGTCGCCAAGGCGCCCAAGCAGGAGAAGATCATCGCCATCACCGGCGCGACCATTCATCCGGTCTCGCAACCCGCGATCGAGAACGGCACGCTCGTCTTCGAAGACGGCGTGATCACGGGCGTGTACAGCGAGAATGAATGGCAGGAGTGGCTGAGCACCAAGCGGCTCGACACCACCAAGTGGGTCATGATCGATGGCGAAGGCAAGCAGGTCTATCCCGGCTTCATCAGCGCGTACACGCAGCTCGGCATCAGCGAGATTCAAGCTGTCGCGGCGACCAATGACCATTCCGAAGTCGGCAACGTCGCGCCGGAAGTGCAGCCGACCATCGCCGTGAATCCGGACTCCACGCTCCTGCCCGTGACGCGGCGCAGCGGCATTCTGCTTGCCGGCGTGCATCCCAGCGGCGGGCTCATTCCCGGACAAGTGGGCGTCATTCGCCTAGATGGCTGGACCATCGAGGACATGAAGGTCACGACACGACGTGGCGATATGGCAGGGCTCATGGTCAACTGGCCCCGCGTGCGGCCCGTGCGGGCATGGTGGATGGACACGCCCGAAGAAGAGCAGATGAAGCGCATTCGCGAGAACCTCGCGACGCTCGACAAGACGTTTGACACCGGATTGGCCTACGCGCGCGAGCGCATGGCCAACCCCGATGCGCCGATTGACCTGCGCTGGGAAGCGATGCGGCCGCTGTTTGCAATGCCGCTGCTGGTGGAGAGCGGCAACGCCGACAAGGCGCTCATCAAGCCTTCGCCCGAGTTGTTCATCGAGGCCAACGACGCCGATCAAATCGCGAGCGCGATCACCTTCTGCGAGAAGCGCAGTCTTCGCTGCGTGATCGTGGGCGGGCGCGAGGCAGATCGCGTCGCGGAGCTCTTCAAGCGCACCGGCGCGATGGTGATTGTGCGTGGCGTGCAGAACATGCCCCAGCGCGACGACAGCTCGTATGACGATGCGTACACGCTGCCCATGCGGCTGCACACGGCGGGCATTCCCTTCGCCGTGACGCATAACGACGACACGGCACACGAACGCAACCTGCCCTACGTACTGGGCACCGCCGTCGCGCATGGCCTGCCCATGGACGCGGCTATTGAAGCCGTGACGCTGAACGCCGCCCGCGTGCTGGGCATCGACGACAAGTATGGCTCGCTCGAAATCGGCAAATCCGCGACGCTTTTCATCGCCACCGGCAACGCCCTCGAAGTGACCACCGACATCACCCACGCCTTCATCGACGGCCGCGAGATTGACCTGCGCAGCAAGCAGACGGAACTCGCGAAGAAGTATCTCGAGCGCTACAACCAAACGGGCCAGTTGCAGAACCGCGAACGCAAGTGAGGCGTTCTAGCACGCACCGTGCAGGCGGGTTGCAACTCAACGACGAGCAAACAAAAAACACCTCAGCCTTCGCTGAGGTGTTTTTCTTTGGCTTCAAGCCTGATCGCTCAGGCCCTTATCAACTCAGGCCACTTTCAACTCAAGCCTGCTCGACCGCTTCGGCCGCGGGGGCTTCGGCGACGGGGGCGTCCTTCTTCTCGGCGCGGAGCTTGGCTTCGGTGGCGAGGCCCGCGCGGTCGTCGGCGGCCTTCATTTCATCGAGCGTGAGGTGCTCGACGCGGAGGGTCATGGTGCGCATGATCTTTTCCGAGAGGTTGCAGTCACGCTCGAAGTTGGCGAGGCTCAGGCCGGGCATCTTGACGTAGGCCAGGATGTACAGGCCGCGCTTCTGGCCGTCGATTTCGTAGGCGAGGCGCCGCTCGTCCCACTTCTTCATGGCGATCACTTCGCCGCTGGCGCGGTTGATGATCTCTTCGATGTGGCTGATGACGCCGGCCAGATCGCCCGACTGGGCCTGACCGATGAGGAACATGACTTCGTAGTTGTAAACGCGCTTGCTCATTTGAATTCCTTGAGTTCTGGTGGAACAGGCTTTGAGCCTGTTCCAGTTGGTTTTCCTTCAGTGTGAGACGCCCGCATCATGCCGGCGGTGTGTTGGTGCTTTGTCGCACGGGCTGAAAGCCCGTGCCACCCAGATCTGGCTTCGCTTCCGGCTTCTTCTCTTGTTTCTCTGACTTCTCCGCCTTTTCACCGGCATTCGCGATGTTCATCGCGAATGTCAGGCCCTTGCTCACGAAGACCTCGCAGGCTTCGACGCTCTTGCGAATCGCATCGTCGAGAAGCGGCTTCTCGAGTTCGTCGAATCGTCCGAGGACGAAGTCGGCTTGATCCATGTGCGCCGGCTTGCCGACCTTGTTGTCACCCAGTTGCAATCCCACGCCCACGCGCAGACGCGGATAGGCGTCGGTGCCGAGCAGGGACTGGATGTTGGCAAGGCCGTTGTGACCGGCTGCGCCGCCCGCGGGCTTGATGCGAATCGCGCCCGTGGGCAGGTACAGCTCGTCCACGATGACCAGCACATCAGCAAGCTCCACCTTGAAGAACCGCACAGCTTCGCTGACGCTTTGGCCGCTGCGATTCATGTAGGTGGTCGGCTTCATCAGCAGCGTCTTCACGCCGCTAATGGTGGCCTCCTGCGTGATGGCTTGAAACCGCTGACGAGCCTGGACACCCACGGCATGGCGACGCGCGAGCGCGTCGATGACCATGAAGCCCGCGTTGTGACGCGTGCTTGCGTAGTCGTTGCCGGGGTTGCCAAGTCCGATGAGCAGTTTCATAAAGGCCAGTGCCTGAGTGCCGAGTGCCAGAGTACAAAGTACCAGAGTGCAAAGTGCCAGAGAACGAAAGCCGATTACTTCTTCGCAGCCGGCTTGGCAGCACCAGCCGCCGGAGCCTTCGCGTCCTTCGCGCCCGCAGCGGGCTTGGCGCCAGCAGCGGCCTTGGCATCGCCTTCGGGCTTCTTGGCGGTGAGCACTTCCGGAGCAGCGGCTTCGGCGCCGGCAGCGACGGCTTCGCCGACCTTCTCTTCAACCTGCATGACGATCTGCGCGACGTTGGCGTGCTTGTCGGTCAGGAGCTTGAAGTTGGCGGTGGGCAGCTTGACGTCGCTGGCGTGGAT
>DATGWV010000353.1:0-16472 GCA_035299305.1 Phycisphaerales bacterium
CACGCCTTACTTCATCGGGCAGGCGTTTGTCGGGCCCATCGCCTTTGGCGTGGACTACGTGCACCAATCGCGTTTCAAGGTGACGAGCTATCAGGTTCTTTCCAATAACACGCGGATTCCCGTGCTGCGGTCGGGGTTTCCCGGTGAGTGGCGCGCGGCGGATGGCTCGGCAGTGAAGGTGGGGCCTGGCGCGACGCCTCCTGCGGGCGCGACCAAGCCCGCGATGAAGAGCATCAGCAAGATCAACGAGCTGGGCATGCTGTTTGGAGCGATCGCGGGGATGCTCAATCTCATCGCGATCATTGACGCGGGCTTCCCGACGCTGCGGCGGCGCGTGGTGAACACGCTGGGCAGCACGAGCGGCGCGACGGGAGGTACAGCGTGAATTCCTTTTTAACGCTGGCACATCGGCCGTTTATTGATCCCATCGAACTGCACACGCAGTGGTACCTGCTGCTGATTCCGATGGCGTTCTTCACCGCGCTGGCGTACAAGGCGGTGCGCGTGTGGGATGTGAAGACACTGCCTCGGCAGGTGCTGGCGATGACGGTGCAGATTATTCTGGCGATGGCGGGGCTGGGGCTGGCGGTATATCTGTTTGTTGAGGTCGCGCTGCCGGTGATTGCGCCGAAGTGAGAAGGCAGAGTGCCGGAGTGCGGAGTGCCTGAGTGCGTAGTGGCCGCCGGGGGCGTCGGCATTTTTGCGCGCGCCGTGTATCAACGCACTTCGTACTTCGCACTCTGGCACTCGGGCACTATCTCAGTGCTTCCCCACTACTTGATACTGCACGAACGTGTAGAGCGCGAGGCCTAGGACGCCGCCGTACATAAGGAGGAGGCCTGGGGGGCCGAGTTGCTCGGTCAGTTGTTGGCCGCCTGAGATTGTAACGAGGGTGATGACGCCTGGGATGAAGGTCCAGAGGTAGGTGGTGAGGGGCAGGCGCTGGCTGAGGCGCAGGGCGGTGACGGCTCCGCAGATGGTGACGACGAGCACGCTGAGGCTCATGGCGATGCGCTCGTGCTGCTTGCTGGTGGCTTCGCGCAGGAGCTCGTCGGTCTTCTTGTCGAGGTCGATGTACGCTCGCTGGAGCGATGTGCCGGCGACGGCGTGCGTTGGTTCGCGGCGGGCTTCTTCAAGCAGCGCGAAGGTGGGCGTGGTGGCGAGTGTGGACGCGGGGTTGGGCGTCAAGAGCAGATTGCCGGCTTGCCACTGGCTGCGCTCGGGGCTTTGCGCGAAGGAGCTTTGCGAGGAAACTTCGCGCGTGCGGACTTCTTTGAGCTCGAGCAGGAGCGCGCCGGGGCGGGCGCGATCGTCGATGCGGAGCGTGGCTTCGCGGGCGAGGGTGTGGAGTTGCACGTCGCCGCGATCGCCGCTGCGAGCGTGGAAGACTTCGATCGCGCCGCCAGCGCGACCGTTGATGGGAATGCGCGGCTTGCCGTCGACGAGGATGGGGTCTCCCAGCGAAACGGCTTGGATGGTGAAGGGGCGATCGCGGGCGTCGAGGAACGTGGCCTTGCCGGTGACGCGAAGTTGCTGCGAGATCGCGGTCCAGATGAGGTTGCGGCCCAGTTCGTTGGCGAGAGTTTTACGGCGCGACTCGATCCAGTTCATGCGCTCGGGTTTGACCTTGAGCGCGGCGAGTTGGCCTGTGGTGAGGAACTTGGGGTTGTCCTTGAGTACGTAGGGCACGTTGAACTGCGCGGTGGCACCGTCGCGGAAGCCGCCAAGGCCCGAAGGATCAGCGGCGATGACTTCGTCGAGTTCGAGGACGACGAGCGAGGAATCGCTGCGGCCGGCGGCGGAGTCGTCGGCGACGGTCTGGCCCGGTGCGGCGCCGGGGGGGAAGAGCCACATGGTGGCGTGGCGAGCTGTCACTTCCTGCACGGGCTCGCCTTGTTCGCTCAGGCGGATGGCGGCGAAGTTGGTGAAGATGACCTGATCGACCGCGCCTTGTTCGCCCGGTGGCACGCGTTCGGCGCGGTCGGCGTAGACGAGCGTGTCTTCGAGTCGCACGGGCTTGCCGCGGCTGATTTCCTGCGCGAGCAGGCGCGAAACGTCAACGGTGATGAGCTTCTGCATGTGCAGCAGAAAGCGCGGGATGACTTGCTCATTGAGGCCCGAGACAACCACCGCGAGTGTGAGGCCCATGACGGCGGCGGGCATGAGGATGGCGCGGTGGGAGACGCCGCTCGCGTAGGCGGCGGTAGTTTCGTTGCTGGTGGCGAGGCGGTGATAGGTGAGCGTGCTGGCGAAGCCTGCGGCGAAAGGCAGGACGAAGGCGAGCATGGGCACCATCGCGAGGGACACGAATAGGGCGGCGTCGCCGGCTTCGAGCAGGCCGTCGGAGAGGGGCTTGATGGCGGCGCCGATGGCGATGATGACCACGAGAACGCCCGCGGAAAGCCCGGTGAGCTTCGCGAGTTCGAAGAAGATCATGCGCCAGAGGGTCCAGGGACTGGTCACGGGCAGACCGTATGAAGCAAGTGGACGGAAGGGAGCCGCATTATCATGAGGCGTGTCGGGAGATCAATGGCTCAAACTCGGGCTGCTGGTCGCGTGCCTTGTGCTCGCGGCGACTGCCATGCTGGCGTGGCGCGGGGACGGCAACTACCGCAAGCGCCGGTGCGGTGCGTGCGGCTACGACATGGCGAACACGAAATCTCGCACGTGTCCGGAGTGTGGACATGAAGCCGCGAGCGAGTATGGCATGTACGGCCCTCGGCCTTACCTCGCCGTGATGAAGTGGAGCCTGCGGCTGCTGGCTGTGTCAGTGGCGGTGCTGGTGTGGACGGCGATTCCGGGCTCATGGACACAGAAGACGCCCGGACCGGTGCTGAAACTGTTGCTCGCGACGGTGCCTGAGGCACCGAAGAGCACGAACGAGATCACGATTCCGACGGCGGCACTTGCGACGAGCAAGAGCGCGTGGGAGCGAGAAATCTGGAACGATCAGGCGGCGCAGGCGCTGCGAGATGCGACACAACGTGTGCGAACTCGATCGGGCGAGGTGACTGCGGACGATGTGGCTGCGTTGCTTGGGATGATGCAGGAGGTGCGCGCGATCAATCGTGAGGTGGGCACTCGGCCTTGGAAAGAGTGCTGGCAGTTCAACGACGCGCTTGATGATCTGGTCGAAGAACAGCGAGCGACGTGCGCGCAGCAGCCCGAGAGCGCGACGTGCGTACGGCTGACGTGGCTGTTGAGTGAGTTGAGCGTTGTTGCGGCAAACGCCTCGAGGCTGCCGCGGTGGGCCAAGCCGCCCGAGGTTGTCGTTCGCCGCGCGTTTGAGCATGCGGACCCGGCGGTGCGGTTGGAAGCGGTGCAGTGGTACGGACAGTTGCTGCACATTCAGCTCATGAATCCGGAGATGATCGCACCGGACTTTCTGGCAGAGCTTCGTCAGGCTGCACAAGATCAAGATGCGCCGTTACGCAGGGCGGCGGAAAGTGTGCAGGTGTGGGGTGAGGGGTTTGGATTGATTCCGCCAGCACCGAACGCGACAAATGCCCCGAGGTGAAACGAGCACCGTGTGCTCACAGCATTCATGCCCGACGCACTTCGACCTTGCCTTGCGGCATGTCTTTGATGGCGTAGCCCATTGACGCGAGTTCGTCGCGGATGCGGTCACTGGCGGCGAAGTCTTTCTTGGCGCGGGCTTCTTTACGGGCGATGAGCAGGGCTTCGACCTTGGGGTCGGGCGCAACGCCTGGGGCGTATGCGGCGATTTCGCTGACGACGGCTTTGGGCACCAGTTCCAGCACGCCCAGCACGGAATCGATGGTCTTGAACGCGGCGGCGTCATCTTTACTGGGCGTGGTGCATGCGCCGACCCATGAGTTGATGGCGGCGATAGCTTGCGCGACGTTGAGGTCTTCGTGCATCGCGCTGGCGAAGTCGGCGAGCATGGTGTCGCGGGCCTGCTTGTTTGCGGGCGTGTCGGAGCCGGCGCCTTCGGCGACGCGGCGCCAGCGCTCCACCATGCGGGCGCAGTCTTGCAGGCCCTGCATAGTAAAGTTGGCGTTGCTGCGGTAGTGGGTGCGGATGAGTTCGAGGCGTAGGGCTGCGGGCTCGACACCTTTGGCGAACAGGTCGCGCGCGGTGAAGAAGTTGCCTTTGCTCTTGCTCATCTTCGTGCCTTCGACGAGCAGGAAGCGCGGGTGGAACCAGTGGCGCGAGAAGCTGCCGGTGCCGCCGCTGAAGGCGCAGCAGCTTTGCGCGATTTCGCATTCGTGGTGCGGAAAGATGTTGTCTTCGCCGCCGCTGTGGAGGTCGATGATGGCGTTGCCGGCGGCGAAGTCGGTGACACCGAGGGCCGAAATCGGGCTTTGGCCGTTGCGTGTGGCGAGCCGCCCCACTGCCATCACGGTGCACTCGATGTGCCAGCCCGGATAGCCCGCGCCCCATGGGCTGTCCCACTTCATGATGTGCGAGGAATCTTCCTTCCAGAGGAGGAAGTCGGCGGGGTGTTCTTTCTGCGCCTGGTTCGCTTCGCTCACGCGGCCACCTTCGCCGGCGCGGAGGGCGTCGAGCGTGTTGCCGCTGAGGGCGCCGTAGGCGGGAAAGCTGGTGACGCGGAAGTAGACGACGCGCGAGCCGGGCTGGCCAACGACGTATGCGTGGTTGCGCTCGATGAGTCGCTGGACGATGGCGATCATGCCGGCGATGTTCTCGGTGGCGCGGGGCATGAGCGTCTGGTCGGACTCGGCTTGTATCGCGAGCTTGAGGCCGAGCTTCTTCGCGTCGTCGCGGAAGCGTTGTTCGTAGAAGCGGGCGATCTGATATGGATCGCTTGGGTTGATGTCGGTGTCGGCGGGAAGTTTGCCGCTCTTCTTGGCTTCCGCGATGCGGCGGCCCGCGACGGCCATGCGGTCTTCGCCTTGTTCGCCGCCTTCGGCGTCGTCGGTCATGTGTCCCACGTCGGTGATGTTCATGACGTGGGTGACGGTGCGCGGGCCGCGGTGGGGTGAGCCCGCGCTGGTGATTTCGCACAGGGGCGACTCGATGAATCGGCGGAGGAGGTCGGCGGCGAGGAAGCTGCGGAAGTTGCCGATGTGGGCATCGTCGTAGACGGTGGGCCCGCAGGAGTAGAAGGTGACGTGAGCGGGGTTGAGCGAGCTGAAGGGCTCGATGGAGCGGGAGATGGTGTTGAAGAGGCGCAGGGGCATATTTGCCAAGGATAGAGGCGACAGACTACTTCGCGCCGTTCATGCGTGCCAGCACGAACGCCATCTCCAGAGCCTGGTGATAGTTCAGCCGAGGGTCGCAGGCGCTGGCGTAGTTGGTGGTGAGGTCTTGCTCGGTGAGGCCGCCTGCGCCGCCGGTGCATTCGGTCACGTCTTCGCCGGTCAGCTCGAAGTGGACGCCGCCCAGGGTGACGCCTTCGCTGGCGTGGATGGTGTGGGCTGCGGTGAGTTCTTTGAGGATGTCGTTGAAGTTGCGGGTCTTGAGGCCACCTGAGGTTGCGCGGGTGTTGCCGTGCATGGGGTCGCAGATCCACAAGCCGCGGAGGTCGCGGGCTTTGGCGGCGCGGAGCAGGGCGGGCAGGGCACTTTCAACTTTGCTTGCGCCCATGCGGGCGATGAAGACGAGTTTGCCTGGTTCGTTGGCGGGATTCAAGCGCTGCGCGAGATCGATGAGTTCGGCGGCGGTGCAGTTCGCGCTGACTTTAACGCCCACGGGGTTACGGATGCCGCGGAAGAACTCGACGTGTGCGCCGTCGAGCTGGCGCGTGCGCTCGCCGATCCACGGCAGGTGCGTGGTGAGGTCGTAGAAGCCTTCGCGGCGCGGGACGCGGCGGGTCTGCGCGCTTTCGTACCAGAGGCTGAGGCCTTCGTGACTCGTGAAGAATTCGACGCGCGTGAGATCGTCGACGGTTTTTTCACCGAGGGCTTCCATGAAGCGCAGGCCGTCGGCGAGATTGGCGCACATCTTCTCGTACTCGGCGCGCAGGCTCGCGGGCAGGCCCGCTTGGCGCAGGAATGACAAATCCCAATACTCAGGATGATGCAGATCGGCGAAGCCGCCGTCGACGAGGCTGCGCACGAAGTTGATGGTCATCGCGGCGTGCGAGTAGCCAGCGAGCAGCAAGTCGGCGTCGGGCGTGCGCGAGCTGGGTGAGAACTCGGGACGATTGACGAGGTCGCCGAAGTAGCTGGGGAGTGTGACTTCGCGAGCGGATTGGCCTGTGCCGATGAGGCGTGTTTCCGTCGCGCTGCTGCGCGGCTTGGCGTATTGGCCTGCGATGCGGCCAACGCGCACGACGGGCTTTTTGAGGCCGTGGACGAGGACCATCGACATCTGCAGCAGGATTTTGAGTTTGTTGGCGATCTGCGTGGGGTTGCAGTCGGCGAAGCTCTCGGCGCAGTCGCCGCCTTGGAGAAGGAATCGCTTGCCTTGCTCAGCGTCGGCGAGCATGGCACGGAGTTTTTCGATTTCCCAACTTGTGACGAGCGGCGGCAGCGCGCCGAGTTGCGAGACAACACGCTGAAGTTGCTTGGGGTCGGGATACGCGACATCCTGGGCGCGGGGCATGCGCTGCCAGGAGGCGGGGTCCCACGGCTGGGATGAAGGGGGGGTGGTCACTGCGAGCAACGATAGATGTGATGAGTGTGGTTCGTGTTGGATGGTGTCGGCGCAACACACATTGCGCTATGCTGCTTCGAGTGAATCTCCTTCCCGACGATTTCTTCGACGGCCGTGTACCTCGTGATGTACTGCGCGAGGCGAACCTCAGTTGGGCATTGTTTGACGACAGCCGCGAGGGCCGTATCGCCGCGTTGGCGCTTGCACAGGTCGCCCATCAGCAAGACTCGAGCTTGAGTTACTTCATCCGAGCGTTTGACTCGGAGCTTGAGTGTGACTTGACAACCGGCGCATCTTGGCTGGATGTTTCCGAACGCCTTTTGCACAATGCCGGCCGCACCGTGATTGTGCGAAGTGACGCTTGCATCGTGATTGTTGATTTTCATGACTGTGACTACATCGCCGTTGGCGTGCACCTTCGCGAGCCGAACCTGAATCGGTTGGGCGCGATGCTGCAGGACGCCCATGCGCGGTTTGTGAGTACTGCACGAACTGGATACCCGCCTCGCGCTGCAAGTTGGCTGTTGGAATCGCACGATCACTACACAGCGTGTCAGTCGCCCTTCCATAGAACATAAAGAGGATCGGGCGCGCCGCACTCGGGACACGGTGCGCCGGGCTCCAATCCTGTGCGGGAGTAGCCGCAGCGGCAGATGCCTTGCTTCTTGGCGCGGCGGGCGGCGGCGAAGTCTTCGAGGAATCGGGGAAGATCAAGCAGGCCGCGGACGACGGCGAGCGGGAGCACGATGAGTGCGGCGAGCCAGAGCCAGCCCCAAAGAAGGACGCCTTGCACGTCGTTGGTGCCTCGTCGCATCATTGATGCGATACGCGGCTTGTCGAGGCCTTTTGCGCTGGCGATGTGGTTGTACACGGCTTCGTGCGCGGATGGAACGGCGACGAAGGGTGATTGCGCCAGTTCGTCGGGCGAGTAGAGCTTGGGGTTGAGCGGCTCGAGTGCGAGATGCCAATCGGCGTGGTAGAACAGTGGCACGATGAGGCCGCTAACGCGGTAGCGGTAGCCAAACGACGCGGTGTACAACTCGCGGCGTGAGTCTGTCAGAAGACGTTCGCGATCTTCCCAACTGTTGAGGTCGTCTTCGACCACGACGCGGTGCTGGCCCGCGATGTCGGGCACGACGTAGAAGCGATCCACCAGTGTTTTGCGGCCGATCCAGCGGTCGACGTGACCCAGGTACAACTTCATGCCGGCGCGGTCGAGGGTCCAGCCGCGCATGGCTTCGTGCATGGGCGCGAGGCGAACGAGCGCGATCCACGCGGCGATGGACAGCACGATGATGAGCGGGTGCCGCAGGAACCGTCGCAGGCGGGATTGGCGGGTGTGCGGGGGCACGAAGTATCTTTGACGGCTTGCGGCGATGTGCGTTGCGAGATTGCGGACTGCAAGACCGTACCGACTGATACGCCGGGCCGGCGGAGGGCGTTCACCGATACCATGTGCCATGACTCGTGAACTTTCCGCGGATGATGTTCGCAAGGTGGCTTCGCTGGCGCGGCTGGCGCTGCGCGACGATGAGGTTGAGCCCATGCGGGCGTCGCTGGGGGCTGTGCTCACGTACATGGAGCGGCTGCAGGCGGTGGACACGCGCGGGGTGGAGCCTTTGTACAACGTGAATGACGGTGTGGCGGAACTGCGCGGCGATGAGCCGGGGCCTGCGCTGCGGAACGAGCAGTTGATGGCGATTGCGCCGCAGCCGCGCGAGGCGTCGACGCATCCGCCGTTTGTTCGCGTGCCCAAGGTGATTGACGAAGGCGGCGGGGCGTGAGCGGGCAAGGCGCTGCAAGCAAGGGCGGCACGCCGCGTGTGAGCGTGATCATGCCGGTGTACAACCGCGAGCGATTTGTCGCGGCGGCGATCAAGAGCGTGCTGGCGCAGACGTATCGCGAGTTTGAACTGCTGGTGTGCGATGATGGTTCGACTGATGGGTCACTCGCGGCGGCGCGCGAGGCGGCGGGGAGTGATCCGCGCGTGCGCGTGCTGGCGATGGAGCACGCGGGGCTGGCGCAGACGCTGAAGCGAGCGCATGCGGAGACGCGAGCGGCGTGGATTGGATGGGTGGATAGTGACGACATGCTCGCGCCGGCGGCGCTGGAGCGCACGGCGACGGTGTTGGCGCGTGAGCCGAGCGTGGGGCTGGTGTACACGCATCATGTGATGATCAACGACAGCGGGCAGACGCTGGGCCTGGGGCAGCGATGCACGATTCCATACAGCAAGGATCGATTGCTGGTGGACTTCATGACGTTTCACTTCCGGCTGTATCGGCGCGAGGCGTATGAGCGCGCGGGCGGGATCAATGTGACGTTCGCGACGGCGCAGGACTATGACTTTTGCCTGCGCATGAGTGAGGTGACGCAGTTTGCGTGCGTTGCGGAGCCGCTGTATCTGTATCGCATGGCGAGCGATTCGATTTCGCATGTGAAGCGCATTGAGCAAATTGAGAGTTCGGCGCGGGCGATTCGGGAAGCGCTGGTGCGGCGGGGACTGGCAGACAAGGCCGAGCTGCGCGTGGAGATTGTGGGGCGATTCAGCATTCGGCCCAAGGGGCAGGGCGGCTGGAACCAGGTGTGATCCCGTGTCGGCTTGTGTTCGGGGCGGCGTGAGCGCGAACGATGCGCGATGGGGAGATAACACAAGTTTCGCGCGGTTCTCGGGCGATTTGGCGTTGGAACAATTTACGAGACCATGTAGAATGCGGTTAGATCGTCGAGAGCGATCGTGGGTGGTCGCGGATGGCGTTTTTGCTTCGGAGGAGAGAACATGTCGCGTGCTCTTGTGGTTTGCCTGCTCGCGGGCGCTGCGCCGATGGCGCTGGCTCAAACGGTTTCATTCACGCCCTTGGCTGTCGCGCCTGCGCCGTACAACGGACCGACGCAGGTGACGAACATTTCCGCCGATGGTTCGCGCGTGTCGGGTAACGCCGAGACGGCGACGAGCACGTTCACGAAGGCCGTGGCGTGGAACAGCGATGGCTCCTTTGCGGCGGGCGTGCCGGTGACGATTCCGGGCGAAGTGTCGCTCAGTGCGGCGATGTCGGCGGATGGCGCGTTGCTGTTTGGCACACGACTGCTGCCATTTGGACCTTCGACAATCTCTCGGCCCTTCCGATACAACATCGCGACGGGCGTGACGACGGTCTTTGGCACGACGCTGGGAAGCAATTCGGCGGATATCGATCTGAATGACGTTGACGCGAGCGGCACGTTCGCGCTTGTCACGCGCGTTGACCCCACGCTGGGCGTGTATGACGTGCTGCGTGTGGAAGTGAGCACGAATGCGTTTGCGAGCTTTGGCGGTGCGCGCAACGGCTTTGCGATGAACGGGAACGGTCTCGCGGCGGTGGGCGACCTGATTGACTCGAGCGCTCGCGGCTGGCGCGGGCTGTTGGGTGCGCCGGGGCTGAGCCAGAACACGTGCGAGTTCAGCAACGATCTGCTGTGTCAGACGCAGTTCGGGCCCATTCTGCCGCGCAGTGCGGATGCGCAGGCGATATCGCCCGAAGGCAACTGGATCGGCGGCGCGGCGATGATTGGCGATGGATACGGCGGGGGCAGCGATGTGCCTTACGCCACCAACGGCACTGACCTGTTTATCGCTTCGCTCGATGGCTGCGGCTATGGCGGCGGCGCGACGCTTGATATCTCGTCGGAAGGGATTCCGGGCGGGCCGGTCGTGGTCGGACGCTTTGGCTGCAACAACCAGCCGCAGGCGTTCTTCTGGACGGCGAGCGACGGTCTTGTGAATGTGCAGGACTACCTGAGCAACGCCGGCATCGACATGAGCAACTGGTTCCTGACGGAAGCGGTGGCGGTGTCGGATGACGGGCTGACGATCGCGGGCAACGGCTTTTTCCAAGGCAGTTTCCGCAGTTGGATCGCGACGCGCGTGCCGGGCGGAGCGCCGACGTGTGACACGATCGACTTCAACAACAACGGCGTCTTCCCCGAAGATCAGGACGTTGTCGATTTCTTCGACGTGCTGGCGGGTGGCGCGCCGGCGACGTGTGATCCGGTGCTGGGATGCCAGGACATTGACTTCAACAACAACGACGTCTTCCCCGAAGATCAAGATGTGGTTGATTTCTTCAATGTGCTTGCAGGCGGCACGTGTCCGTGAGTGTGGACGCGAAGTCATCACCCTGAGCGTGGGCCGACGCACGGGTGATTCTTCAGAAGCGACCGAGAAATGATTGCATCCGCTTTGTCGGGTGGTATGCTGTCGGTGCGCCTGCAACTTCGTGTCCGCAGGAGCAAGGAGGGTTTGTGATGCAACGTTCGATCTTGACGGCCTTGGTGTCGGTGTGTGGCTGCGCGGCGGCGCAGGCACAGGTGGTGGATGCGGCGGTGGTGGCGAAGGTGGGCGATGTCACGCCTGCCGGCGCGATCACAGCGCTGGGCGATCCGTACATCAATGGCAATGGACAGCCGGGATTTTTGTACAACGCAGGGACGACGATTCGCGGCATCTGGATCGGCGCGGGCTCGGTCTTTGACACAACCTCGCTCGAGACGCTCACGGGCGGCGAGTCGACGATCGGCATCTCCGACAGTGGCGGCTTCATCTACAGCCCGTCGGTCAGCGGCAGTGACAGCCTGTATACGAACTTCGGCCTGCTGATTTCCGCTTCGCAGCCCGCACCGGGATTTCCGGGGCTGTTCTGCTCGTTCGCGAGCCGGCCTCGCATGGTGCACAACGGCACGGCGACGTGGGTTGGCGGCGTTTCGGCGACGCCCACCGGCGCGACGGCGACGCGCGTGTTCTATCGCAACCCCAACCCGAGTGACATTGCCAACACCGTGCGCGTGCTGGCTGGCGGCGATGTGGTGCAAGGTGTGACGATCGCGGCGACGGGTATCGGCTTCGCGTATGACGTGTCGGATGATGGCACCAAGTACATCAATCAAGTCACATTCACGGGGCCAACCGCGACCGACGCGGGCGTGGTGCTGAATGCAACGACGATCATCATGCGCGAAGGTTCGCCCTCGAGCGCGACGGGCGAGAACTGGCAGAACATCAGCATCGTCAGCATCAACAACAACGGCGATTGGATGGTGATTGGTGATACCGACGCCGCGGCGGCTGTAGATGGGTTCATCGCGTTCAACGGCACGATGGTGGCGCGCGAAGGGCAGTTGATCAACGGCCTTGCATTGGGCGGATCGTTCGGCGCAGCGACGTTGCTGCCGAACGGCATCATTCACGCCATCGGGTCGGTGGGTGGCGTCGAGTCGCTGATTGAGATTGATCCTGCGCAGCCTGGCCAGGCCACTGTGATCGCGAAGGTCGGCGATGTGCTGGACTTTGACAATGACGATGTGGGTGATGCGACGCTCAACGACTTCAATGCGTCCGCGTCAGTTGGTCCCGGCCTTGACGGAACGAGCCTGGGTCCGATTTTCGCGAACGTGGACATCACGCCGACGGCAACGGGCGTGCAGGTCGAAGCGATCGTGAACTTCGGCACGCTGGGGTGCGACTCCATCGACTTCAACAACAACGGCGTCTTCCCCGAAGATCAGGACGTCATCGACTTCTTCGATGTGCTGGCCGGCGGCGCGTGTGCATTGTGCAACGACATCGACTTCAATAACAACGGGGTTTTCCCGGAGGATCAGGACGTTTCGGACTTCTTCAACGTGCTGGCTGGCGGCGCGTGTCCGTGAGAGCAGGCACGTAGGCACAACGTGAAAGAACCCGCTGGAGACAGCGGGTTTTTTTGTCGGCGTGCAATGGTCGCTTGGTGTGAACGTTGAACGGGCATGAAACTGACACGAGCGACGGCACTGGTGATTGGTTGCGGATTGGCGAGCGCGGCGATCGCTCAGCCGTGTGACTTTTCGCAGGTCACCGCGTTGTGCAACGGTGCGGTCGCGGGGCAGAACGTGAACACGCCCGTGCCGGGATTTGATCTGTTGCTGCTGCATCGCGGGCAGCCCGTGTATCACCAGAGTTTCGGCACGTGGTCGCTCAACCGCGTCGCGAACATGGACAGCGCGACCAAGACGTTCGCCGGTGCGATCATCATGTCGGTGACGGAAAACAGCGCTGTGCCGTTCTCGCTTGATTCGCGCATCAGCCAGTTCATTCCTGAGTTCACCGGCTTGAAATCCAACATCACCATTCGTCAGGCCTTTTCGCACACGGCGGGCATGCGCGATTCCAACGTGATCGCCAGCCAGACGCTCACGCTGCGGCAGGTCGCGACGGAACTGGCGAACGACCTGCAGATCTTTGTGCCGGGCGAGGGATTTGCGCTGCCGGGCGAGTACTTCTCGTATGGCGGGGCGAGCATGCACGCGGCGGGCGCGGCGGCGGAAGTCGCGGCGGGCATTCCGTGGAATGCCATCGTGTCGCAGCGATTCACGGGGCCAGATCGATTGAATCTGCCGAACACACGATTTGTGCTGACGACGCCCAGCAATCCGCGCATTGCGGGCGGTTGCGAGAGCACTGCGACGGAGATGAGTCGCTTCATGGAGATGCTGCGGCGCGGCGGTGTCTTTGATGGTCGGCGGTATCTGTCGCGCGCCAGTGTTGATGCGATGTTCACGCGGCAGTCGCCTGTGGCTGTGCCCATTCTCAACACGCCCGTGCAGATCAGTCCCGACGGCTCTGATTACGGTGTTGGTGTGTGGCTCATTCAGCGCGACACCAGCGGCCAGCTCAAGACCGCGCTCGCGGCGGGCGCGCGGGGGTTTGGATCGTGGATCGACTTTGAAGGCCAGATCGTCGGCGTCTTCGCGACTGACGTTTCCGCGAGCGGCAACGTGCAGCAGTTGTACGAATTGCTCATCGCCGCGGCGGAGCAGGCGATTCGCGGGTGCCGGTCGTGCGACCCGATCGACTTCAATCGCGATGGCGTCTTTCCTGATGACCGCGATGTGATCGACTTCTTTGATGCGCTCGCTGGCGGGCCGTGTCCGCACGTGGTCTTCTGCGACATCGACTTCAACAACAACGGCGTGTATCCCGAAGACCAAGACGTTGTAGATTTTTTCAATGTGCTTGCAGGCGGTACGTGCCAGTGATCGCCGTCATGGTTCTGGGCGGGTTCTGTGCGTTATAGCACGCGGGGGATTCGTAGTTTTCCCCGAAAAAACCCATGGATGCGTCAACGAATTCACGACTCCTCCGTACAGTTTTTCGCCTTAAGCGTGCCGCCAAGTAGGAGCGGCGTGTGGGCGATTCCCTGTATGGAGATTGGTGCATGTCCGTTGTTCGCGCTGTCGCTGTCGTTTCACTTTTGGCCACCGTGGGTTCCGCACACGCCGAGTTGGCGTATGGCATCACGGAAGGCGGCATCGCCAGCGATTTGGTGAGTTTTGATACCGCGAATCCGGGGCTGACGACCTTTGTCGGTCAGATTGCGAATGTGACGCCCGGCTTCGTCGAGCGCGCCATCGACTTCCGTCCGACCAACGGCCAGTTGTACATGTTCGCGACCGCTCCGGGCGGCGCGTATGAGATTTAAACGCTCGATCTCAGCACCGCCATCGCAACGCGTGTGGGTGGCGGCGTGATCGCCAACTACGGCTGGACGATTCGCGTGTCGATGGACTTTGATCCGGTCACGGATCAGATGCGCATCGCGACGCTGGGCACGCGCAACAACTTCCGCTTCAACGCCGACACGGGCGCTTTGATCGCGGAAGACGCTCGCATCGCGTATGTGGGCGGCGATGAGAACAACGGCACCAACCCGATCGTCGGCGATATCGCGTACAGCAACAACGTGGTGGGCGCGACTTCGACCACGCTGTACTTCTACGACTACAGCGTCGATTCCTTGGCGCGCGTGGGCGGCGTGGGTGGCACGCCCAGCGCCAACACGGGCGAACTGCACACCATTGGCGAAGCTGTGCCGGGCAACTTCCTGACGCTGACGGCGGCTATCGGCATGGACATCAGCGGCGCGACTGGCACGTGCTATCTGTCGCACGACGATGTTGATGGCGTGCTTGAGCAGCTCAGCACGGTCAACCTCGCGACGGGCGTTACGACGCTGGTCGGCAACTTTGACGTGGACATGCTCGACATCGCCGTCGCGATCGCTCCGCCGGTCCGCTGTGATGGCATCGACTTCAACGGCAACGGGGTCTTTCCCGAAGACGCGGACGTGATTGACTTCTTCTTCGTGCTCGCGGGCGGCGACTGCCCCACCGGCACGTGCAACGACATTGACTTCAACAACAACACGGTCTTCCCAGAAGATCAGGACGTGATTGACTTCTTCAACGTGCTCGCCGGCGGCGAGTGCTGAAGCAGGCTGACGACATCACATGCCAATGACCACCCCCGCTGCTCTTGAGCGGGGGTGTTTGTTTGGGTGGTCGATTGAATATGAACGTGCCGTGCGAGAATCGGCTGCGCCTGCTTCGCACGTTTTCCGCTGTGCATCCGGCTGTTTGCTTCGGCGGCAGTTCAGGAGGTGCAGTAATGCGAAACCCGTTGTACATGTTGATCGGTCTAGGTGTCACTGCCGCTTCCAGCGCGACCGCACTTGGGCAGTGTCAGGAGTCGTGGATTCCAACGCAGTTGTTTGGCGGCTTTGGCAGTTCGTCGGGTGGCAGCGTTACTACGACCTGGGACCCTGACGGCGCGGGGCCGCAGCAGCCATGGATCGTCGTCGCGGGTGCCGGCGGCATCGCGGGGGTTGCGTCTGATCGCATCGCGGCGTGGGACGGCGTGCAATGGCGCGCGCTGGGTTCAGGATTCGCATCAACGGTGCGAGCACTGCATGTGCACAACGGTGACTTGTACGCAGCAGGCGACTTTTCCACCGCTGGCGGCGTGCAGTACGTCGCGCGGTGGAATGGCTCGACTTGGGCGCCGCTTGGCACCAACTCGCAGAACGGCGCCAACAACTCCGTGTACGCGATGACCACGTACAACGGCAATCTGGTGATCAGCGGTTACTTCACGATCGTCGGCGGGACGACATCGGCCGCTCGCGTTGCATCGTGGAACGGCACCACGTGGAGCGCGTTTGGCGCTGGCATGTTGGGCGGTGTGGAGAATCTCGCCGTGCTCGGAAACGACTTGTACGCGGGTGGTGTTTTCACGACGTTGGGCGGTGGCACGCCCGCCCAACGCGTGGCTCGGTGGAATGGCGCGGCCTGGTCGCCCATGGGGGACGGTTTCAACACCAATGTGCAGGCGCTTCACGTACACAATGGCGAGCTGTATGCCGGTGGCACGTTCACGTCGTCGGGTGTCAACCCGGTCGCGTGCATCGCTCGATGGAATGGTGCGGCGTGGCAGCAGGTCGGGGACGGGTTCAACACCGCCGTCAGTACGCTCGCGACATACAACGGCAATCTCGTGGCAGGCGGCACGTTCACGTCGTCGGGCGCAAACACCGTGCAGCGCGTCGCGCAGTTCGTCGGTGGAGCGTGGTCCACGCTGGGCGCGGGCGTGAGCGGAAGCGTGGCTGACATGGTCGTCGGTCCCAACAACGAGCTCGTGCTCGTGGGGAGCTTTTCTGACGCGGGCGGACTCGAGTGCTTGGGTATCGCCCGCTACAACGGCATCAACTTCGTGGGCTTTGGCAATGCGCTTAGCAACGGCGTGAACGCGCTCACGATCTTCAATGGCGACTTGATCGCTGGCGGGCGCTTCCGCAGCAACGGCACCATCACGACCAATCGCGTCGCACGGCTCGTCAGTTCGCAGTGGCAGCCCATGGGCGCGGGGTTTGGTCGCGCGGTCAACGCGTTCGGGACATTCAACAACCAGCTTTGGGCTGGCGGCGAGTTCTTTGTGGGCGATGGCATATCGAACGCGAACTACATCGCATCCTGGAACGGCACATCGTGGCAGCCTGCGACAGGCATCAACGGCATCGTCAACACGTTTGCTGTGTACAACA
>DATGWV010000354.1:0-9117 GCA_035299305.1 Phycisphaerales bacterium
GCGTGGAATAAGTGGTTGGGTCTTCGGACGAGCCGCGAAGCCTGACGCTCGGGTGGGGCTGCTGCACCTGTTCGTACGCGGACTCGCGCGTGAGCGGTTCGTGACTGCGGCCACTATCAGCATGCGACATGATCGAGCACCTCCTGTTTCAACAGTCATCTACCACTGTCCAGCCTCCGCTAGTGTCCCGACCTCGTCACCACCCGTTCGGGGCACGCAGTCACAAAGCGAGAGCCGCTGTCGCAAACGCGGGTGAGTTCTTCAAGCAGAAAACACCAAAAATCCTGTAGACTGTCGAGGTCAGTGGAAAAGGGGTGTTGGAATGACTGGCTCGCTCGTTATCCCGGTACATCTTCGCACGCCGTGGGATCTCCAATGCCTTCGTCGACTGTTGAATAGTGCCCGCGAGCAGAGCCTGCCGTTTGCTCGTGTCTACGTGGTCGATGATGCGAGCCCCCTGCACTACTCGCTCGACGAATACGCAGTTGAATTGACCAAGCTGTCCACGAATGCAGGACCAGCCAAGGCCCGCAACATAGGCGCAGCAAAGGCCCTTGCAGCGGGCAACGGCCACGTCTACTTCACAGATCACGATTGCATATTGGATCGCGATTGGCACTCGTCTCTCTCGCGGTTCCTCGACAGTACCAGCTTTGCAGCCGCTGGCGGCATGACATACGCGTGGGGCAAGACACTCCTTGATCGCTACCACGAGGTGAACGGGACGCTGGCTGGCAAATGGCTTCTGCCCGATCGCAAAGAGCTGTGGTACATGCCGTCGTTGAACTTCGGCATGAAGTCATTCGCGGTACGGGAGTTCCCGTTCGACGAACGCTTTCCGAGCGCAGCCGGTGAAGACGTGGATCTGTGTCTGCGGCTGCGGAGCAAGTATCGCATCGGCTTCTGTCGTCACGCCAAGCTCTGGCATGACTTCGGATACTCGACCAGCGTAACCGGACTATGGCGATTCATGAAGCTCTTCATGAAGTACAAGAGTTCAAGTGCGACCCTCTACGAGGGCCACACTGTGTTGATGTGGGATGCATCTGAGTCCATCTTTGAGGGGAACATGCATGAGTCTGATCTACAGCTTGAAGAAGGGACAACCGAGCATCGCGCGAGCGATCCAGGACTACCGGGGAGAAATTCGCCATTTCGCCAATCGCATTCCGAGCCCGTGGCTTCGCGTACCCATGGTGACACTCAAGTCTGTCGAGTGGTGCATCTACCGGTGGTACAAGACACCCCTGCGGAGGTTCTACGGTGTCAAAGGCAATGAGCTGATCTACATGATCACGAATGCCTGCAACGACCGATGTCCCAAGTGTGCCATCTGGGAGCGACCAGAGCCCAGAAGCCAGCACTTGGATGTGAAGCACTTCCTACGTTGTCTTGAACGTCTCCATCACAACTTGTATCAAGTGACGCTCACGGGCGGCGAGCCTCTGCTGTTCAAAAAGGATGTCGCGCAGATCGCGGAAGAAGCGGGTCGCCTTGGTGTACCGATGGTCATGGTGACCAACGCGCGGCTGCTCGACGAGACATTTCTCAACCGCTACAAAGAGCTTGGGCACATCCTCGTCATCTCAGTCGACTCCGTAGAGCGCGAGAAGTGGAACGAGTTCAGGGGCACAAAGACCTTCGATATCGTCATGCCGAAGATCGAGATGGCACACCGCATTCTTGGTTCACAGCTCCGCATTCAATCTGTGCTTGCCAAGGAGTCGGCGGAGGAGATTCCCAAGGTGGCGGCATGGTGCAAAGATCGCGGCATCCAGCACAACGTACAGCTGTACCAAGACTTCGGGGCGACAAACTGGAATCACGCTGTGCCGCTGGATGACATGGCAGCAGACACCACGCCCTGTGCCGCGAGGAAGAATATCTGCGTGTACCCAAACGGCGATGTGGTCAAGTGCTTTGACCATCGACGGATTCCAATCGCCCGCGAACCTCTCGGGAACATCGCGCGACAGGACATCCTGGAGATACTCTGTACGCGGCGAGCGACCGAGGTCTCGCGCGTCATGCGAGACTGCAACATGCCGTGCAAACTCATGTCCTGCAACAAGCCCCCAGCAGCCCTGTTCCGATGAACCTGCCCCCACCAAACGTCATCTTGCTCAAGGGTGCCCCCGGTGTTGGCAAGTCCAGTGCGGCTCGCTTGCTCGCGAAGCAGTTTCCTACAGGCGTGCGGATTGAAGTTGACGACCTGCGCAACATGGTGGTACTCCCGCAGTGGACGAATCAGCTTGAGCACCGAAAGGTGCTGGGCCTGAGCGCACGCCTCGCAGCGGGATTCATCACCGAAGGTTTCGGGCCAGTCGTCCTGATCGACACGTTTAGCGGCGACAAACTCCGAGACTTCCTGTCAACACTGCGAGACTGCCACTCGGACGTGTACCCATTCATCGCAGGCCTGCATGCTTCGGAAGATGTACTTCGTCACCGCATCGCCAATCGCGAAGCCGGCGGCTTTCGCGACTATGACGTGTCGTTGCGAATCAACCGCGAAGTAGCGGCGGACACAGCGTCCGTGGACATTCTGATCGACACCAGCGCCATGACGCCCAAGGATGTATCGGATACGTTGCTGCAGGCGATTGCTCGATCGTCCGACGCATCCAGACCGCACCCGAGAGAAGCATCGGTTTGATATTCGCTTCAGTCGCCATGTAACCGCAGCAGCTGCGCCGCGAGCATGGAGCTTGAGCACATGGCGTGACCGAGCTCTGGAACGCGTACCGCACACACGCATGGGTGATTAAGGAACTAGGAGCGCCGAATGCAGTACCATCAGTTGGGCTTAAAACACACCGCTGGTAGAGACTGGCGGTTGTTTCCTGCCATGACTACGACCGGCTTCTATGACTCCTTTGCTCAGTACATTGAGCTTAGCGCAGTCAGTTCGGTCGAACTGCGAACCGCACTTGATGGGACAGACCCACGGATCTGCGTCAAAGTTTTGCCTCTCTTGTTCCACGAGCAACAGCATTGGTTTGATCATCTCTCGACCCTTGCTGGACGTAGACGACTGGTGCGTGCGATCGAGGCGATGGAAGCCCGGGTCGCAGATGACCCCACTCAGTTTTGGCGCATCATTGACTGTCTGAGGACCGCGGAAGCGGATTACTTCGACACGTACTACCAGACCATCAACTCACTCGCACCTACTGACGGCCGTACCCGGCCTTGGGCGTGGGAACTCACCGCTGGCATGCGGTTTGACCCGCATGGTCGCCTCGCCGAAGAGCGCCCCATCTTCTTTACACGCTTCTCGTGGCCGGATGGCTCCACCGCGTGCCGCGTGCCTTTCTCGGTCTCCGCGCTTCTGGAGGCAAGAGCGATGTCGGCGGAAATGGCGGTACACCTCGAAACCGCGTCGAAGCTGCCAGAAGGGGAGAGGATTTTCGAGATGAAGATGGCTTCCAATCTGCAACTCGACCGGCTCTATGACCCTCGCCTAGCTGTGTACAACGCGGCCGCCCATCTGATCGGCAACGTTATCGGCATCGATGATGCCATTCGAGCGTTTAAGTTGGCAAGCCACCTTGCTCACATATGTCTTGATCTCCCCAGCCAGTTGTTCAACATGTTGAAGGTTCCGAACCATTTTGCAGCTTGGAAGGAGCGTGTACCTGGTGCTGTTGCTGCAGGAGACCGAGGATTTGCATTTCTTGTGCTGGCTCATCACGGTGCCGACATCCCGACGGAGGAGCCGGCGCAGTGGCTTGAAGAGACGGTGCGTCGCGGGGGGTTGCCTTGTCTCGCCGAGATCAAGACCAAGTCCTCCGCCGCATGCGCCGAACTTCGGTCAAGTGCCGCAGCTGGTCGCTTCACAACGCGTCTTGAACATCTTTGGGTCCAAGGTGATGCGATCCGCGACTCATACGGGTACACAGACAGTTTCGCAAGTGTCGGTAGCTCGGTCTCCTTACCGCCGGTGTATTGCAATGACCTCTCGTGGGTGCTCCATGGTCAGTTAGCGAAGACCACGAGTCCGGATGAAGTCGAACGATGGTGGAACAGCTGCAATTTGCTTGCACGGAAGTTTCAGGAGTTTCGTCACGCCTGCGGTACATAGGCACAGATCCCCGAAGCCGTGCTGGATGTGACAATCCTGTTTTCCGAGTTCTCAACTATCCACGGTTGCGCAAGTGCACGAGGTACTGCTACACGAGGTACTGCTAAAGGAAGCGATACTCCACCTACTCCGGTTCCCGGGTTACCGACCTGTGTGTTCGCATGGGTAAGTGCGAACACGCTCGGTTTTCAACACTTCATCCTCACGCCGCCCTCTCGTAGTGCTTCAACACCCCACCCAGCCGCACACGACACACCACGCGTCCCGCTCCAACGCCACCTGGGTTGGCCACCCCTGCGGCTAGACGCGGTGACTTGCGCGAGTGGCCATGCTCATCCGCGAGCCTGAGCTCGCCTGCAGCACCTCGTCGCTTGCATACACGATTGTGGCTTTCTTGCGGGGTTGTACTTCGCTTCCGCTTCACCGGCACCCGCAGCCCAATCCCCATGTGCGGCCGCTCGGTGTTGTAGTGGACTGTGTACTCACGCAGCAGGTAGTCCATGTGCTTGGTACCCACCACGATGAACTTGTGCAGGCATTCGTCTTGCACACTCTGGATGAAGCGTTCGACATGGGCGTTGAGGTTGGGCGCTCGAATGGGTAGCCGCACCGGCTGGATACGTTGCTCTCGCAAGGCTGCATCAAACTCCTTGCCGAACTTGCTATCGCGGTCGCGTGTGAGCACCTTGCAGGGGACATTGGCTTCCTTCGCTTGACGCTTGAACGCCTTCACCTGGTCCGCCGCCCATGCCCGCGTCGGCTGCAACGTCGTCGGCGTGATGATCGCTCGTCGCGTGACCACGTTGACAAATGCCAGCGCGTACGCATCACGCCAGCCCCGCCAGGTCAGCACGCGCTGTCGCAGGTAGTCGCACGCCCAGAGCGTCCGCGCGTGCGTCTGGATGAACTCCTGCCACGTCACCCGGCTGCGCTCAGGGCTTGTGGGCATCTTGGCTTCGCGAAGGATGTTGACGATGGTGCCGTGACCGACCTTGATGCCAAGCTTGAGCAGTTCGCCACGGATGCGGGCGTAGCCCCAGTCGTTCTCCTTGGCCATGCGGAGGATGAGCCGGCGGATGTCCTCGCGGGTACGCGGTCGTCCCGGCTTGCGGCCTGACACCTTGCGCGGCTTGGTCTGCTTGCTGTCGCGTATCCACTGCAGCAAGGTCGATGGCTGGACGATGCTGACTACATCCCTGAGCGCCTTCCCCAGCGGCTTGGCGAACTTCACCAGCAGCGACTTCTCCTGCGGCGTGACCCGAATCGGCCCGGTGATGCGCTTGCGCAGGATCTCGTTCTCCAACTTGAGATACTGCACCTGCTGACGCAGTTCAGCCTGCGTCGCAGTGGCGATGACGCCCAGCAGTCGTCGGAACAGCGGGAGCATCGTGACATTGTGCCGAGTGAGCTGAAGCTTGTGTGGGAGCAGCGTGCACAGACCCGCCAAGTGACATCATCTACACCGCTGAGTCGGCCTTCGTTTGCCCGATTCTCTCCAACCCACCGGTTAACGGCTCGGTCGCGAACTCATCCCTCCGCCGGACATAACCATTCTCTCCACACGTACCATCTGACGGTCGAGATGCCCGGCTGTTAACCACTTTCCGAGCATCAATCATCCTTCAAACTGGACGGCTGGAGTATCTGAACACCGCTGGCGCAGCGCCAGAGGCGTTTTTGGCGTAGTACGCCCCCGCAGCGACAACGTCAGCGTGACCGTCCAACCCGGGTGTTAACCAGAGAATTCGCCCGCCTCCCCCACCGCCACGGCGAGAGAATTTGTTCGCGGGGGTTGTGGATAGGGAGGTGGCGTCTGCCTGATCGCGCCGTCGCCTGGATATGTTTGCGAACACGCGTCGCTGCTCAACTTGCCCGTGCTGTCCGCAGCCGAGCACGCCGTGTTGCGTGATGCCGCCATCGGGCTCAACGAGTACGTGCCGCCGGTGACGCCGTGGACGCACGCCAAGTCGAGCGGTGTGACCAAGAACGCCGTCAGCGACGATGACCTCCGTCCTGGCGATGACTTCAACCAGCGCGGCGATGTACGCGAAGTGCTCGTCAAACACGGCTGGAGGCTCGTACGCCCTGGCGAGAATGAATATTGGTGCCGACCTGGCAAGTCCGTAGGCACGAGCGCGACGTTGAAGGCAGGCGTCTTCTTCGTCCACTCCAGCAATGCGACGCCGTTTGATCCTGAAACCCCATACCCGCCCTTCGGCGTCTTCACCCTCCTCGAACACGATGGCAACTTCTCCAAAGCCGCTCGCGCACTGCGCAAGCTCGGCTTTGGCTCCAAGACATCTCACTCGCAAGGAAGCGTTATGAAGAAGACTGCACCGACCACGCCGCAGCCCGTCGCGGAGGTTCTGGCTGATGGCGACCTCACTGTGAGTGATGGTCACGACGAGGGTGACGCACCGCTTGCGCCTGAAGCGGTCGATCCTGGTCCCTTTCCACAACATCTCTTCAACGTGCCGGGGCTCATTGGGGATGTCATGGCGTACAACCTGATGACCGCACCACGCCCGCAGCCCGTGCTGGCACTTGGTGGAGCGATCGCCCTGATGGCTGCATTGGCCGGACGCAATGTCCGCGACCAGCGGCGCAACCGCACGAACCTCTACATCCTCGCGATTGCGCCGTCAGGCTCAGGCAAGGAACACGCACGCCGGATCAACAAGCGGATTTTGACCGAGTGTGGCAGCGATCTCGAAGGCCCCGAGGACCTGGCCAGCGATGCCGGATTGGTAACAGCCGTCGATGAGCGTCCAGCCATTCTGATGCAGATCGACGAGTTCGGACGGTTTCTCCGGACCATCGGTGACGCATCCCGCAACCCCCACGCGTTCAACATCGTCTCCGTACTGATGAAGATGTACTCGAGTGCCGACCACTACTACTTCGGCAAGGCGTACGTGGATTCGTCCAGGAACAAACGCATCGAGCAGCCATGTGTGACGCTGTACGCGACGAGTGCGCCCGAGCACTTTCGGCGTGCGATCTCGCCCGACGCGATGGCTGACGGTTTCCTTGCACGACTGCTGCTGTTCGAAGGCGACGCCGATTCCCAGCGGCAGTGGAGTGATGACAGTTCGGTCCCTCAAGGCATCATCACACAGGCGAAGGCGTGGGCACACATGCCCCTCACCCTCGACGAAGCCGGTCGTCTGGTCCCACCCGTTGTGTACGCGAGTACGGAGGCCCGAACTCGGTTTGAGGCACTGGCCGACCTCGTGGATGCGATGACACGGGGTGCTCGCGAAGAAGAGCGGGCCGTGTGGGGGCGGACCGAGGAACTTGCGTCCCGACTCGCTCTGGTCTTTGCCTGTTCACGCAGCACGGAACCGCACATCGACGAAGCCGCCGCGAACTGGGGCTGCGATCTTGCCACCTACTGCACGCGCCGCCTGTTGTTCATGGCTCACGAGAATCTCGCGTACAACGAGTTCGACAGCCACCAGAAGAAGGCGCTGCGGCTTGCACGCGAGCGCGGTGGTCGTCTGACAAAGTCGCAGTTTGGCCGGGCCTTCCAGCATTTGAACAAGCGCGACCGTGAGACGCTGCTCCAGAACTTGCTGGAAACCAAGCAGCTGAAAGAAGTCGAAGTGAAAACAGGCGGTCGCGATGGCATCGTGTACCAAGTCCCTTGCTGACAATGGGATGCGCAGCGACTTTGCCGCAAGGACTTCTTTCAGTTGTTTCACGTCCAGTTCAGGGTGTGGGAGAAGGAAGAGAACCACCGAGAGGTGGATGTGAATGTGAAAGAAGGGGTATATATCTCTCTAACTACTCTTCGTAACCCCCTGTCTTTTCAATTGATGCGAGCAGCCAAACCGCCGCCCACAACGACTGAAATAAGGCTGAAAGAAGCTGAAAGAAGTCGCGGCATGTGTATCATTGATGGAGTCGAGTGCCGTTCCCGCACCGCCCCCCACTCATCCATCGATCCCCACCGCTGACTCATGCGAGTCAGGGTCGCACTCTTTCCTGGCCATGCCAGATGAGGTGGATCGATGCAGATCGAGATTCGTCCGCTGTCGAGGATCAAGCCGTACGACCGCAACCCGCGCCGCAACGACCACGCGATCGACGCCGTCGCCGCGAGCATTGAACGATTTGGCTTTCGCCAGCCCATCGTTGTTGACAAAGATGGCGTGATCATCGTCGGCGACACACGCTTCAAGGCTGCGATCAAGTTGGGCCTGCAATCCGTGCCGGTTCACATCGCTGCCGAACTTACACCCGAGCAGACGCGTGCCCTCCGCATCGCTGACAACCGAACTGCTGACATCGCAACTTGGGACGATGCTCTCCTCGCCAGCGAACTCACAGCCCTCGAGTCGCTCTCAATCGACGCCAGCGACCTGGGCTTCACCGACGATGAGCTCACGCAGATCTTCGCGCCCGCGCCAACAGACAGCGAGGTAGACCCCGACGACGTGCCCGCGCCACCGGACGAGCCGGTGACCAAGCGTGGTGATGTGTGGCAGCTTGGTGAACACCGTCTCATGTGCGGTGACAGCGCGAGCGCCAGCGACGTAGACACGCTGTTGGCGGGCAACACAGTGCAGCTCGTGCATTGTGATCCTCCTTATAACGTTTCTGTCGAGCCGCGCTCGAACAATGCCATCGCAGCTGGTAACTCCAGCTTTACGAGCGGCCAACGAATGCACCTTCAGAAGTTCGACAAGGAGCGCATGGGCGGTGCGAAGCCCACGCACACGAAGCTCCGCGCGAAGGACCGCCAGCTCGCCAACGACGCGTTGCCGCCGGAGGAGTTCGACAAGCTGCTCCGCGCGTGGTTTGGCAACTTGGATCGTGCGCTGGAGCCAGGACGAGCGTTCTATATCTGGGGTGGTTACTCAAACCATCTCAACTACCGCCTCGCCCTGCAGGGCACCGAGCTCTACTTCTCGCAGTGCATCGTTTGGTGGAAGGACCATCGCGTCCTCGGTCGCAAAGACTTCATGAGTGATCATGAATGGTGTTTTTACGGCTGGGAATCAGGTGCCGCGCACGTCTTCCTCGGCCCC
>DATGWV010000355.1:0-42421 GCA_035299305.1 Phycisphaerales bacterium
GGGGTAGAGCCCGCTTTCGGAGACGCCGCGGAGCGCGCGAGATTCACGCAGGCGGGCTTCGGCGAGGCGCAGGTCGAGGTTGTTCGCGATGGCGCGGTCGATCAGGCTGGCGAGTTGTTCGTCACCCAGTGTGCGCCACCAGTAGGAGAGCGCACCGGGCTCGACGCTGGTTGCGGAGCTCTTCACATCGCTCGCGGTGTCGAGTGATGCGAAGGACTCGGGCGTTTTGATGTCGGGCTTGGTGTAGTTGGGGCCGACCGTGCACCCGGCGAGCGCGATGAGCGCGGCGGTGATGGTGGTGGCGGTCGCGGCGGGACGAAGGAAACCAGGCATGCGAATCTCCGGAGGCGAATCGACTATCTATCTATACCGTGGAGCTGGCGGGGTGGGCTGGCAGACGTGCTCGGCACACACATGGGTGTGTCGGACACATCGAAGTCAGTTGGATTCCGGCTGCGTCGCGGCGGTGCTGCGATTCATCGGATCGGACTGGATGTAGACGTCCACCTGCTGGCCCACGTAAAGCGGCAGGTCTTTGGGGTCGAAGCTGAAGATAGCCTGCAGCACGCGGGTGTCCACGCGTTCGGTGCTGGCGCCGGTCAGGCTGCGCTTGGGGACGATGAAGGGTTCGAAGCGCACGAACTTGAGGTCGGTGCGAATGTCCTTGTTGCCGCGTGCGAAGGCGACGGCGGGCATGTTGGGCTTGACGCGCCAGGCTTCGAACTCGTCAACATCGACACGCACGTGGAGGGGGTTGACGGTGCCCACCAGCATGAGCGGGGTTGCGAGTGCGCCGGCTTGGGCGAACTCGCCTTCGCGCACGTTCTTCTGGAGGACCTTGCCAGCGACGGGACTCTTGACGGTGCGGCGGTCGATTTCGATTTGCAGGGCGTCGATGGCGGCCTGCGCTTCGGCGACCTGACTCTTGGCGACGTCGAGATCGACGCTCCATGTGCCGGCTTCGAGCAGCGCGAGCGAGGCGCGGGCTTCGGCGACGCGGGCTTCGGCGGTTGCGATGCGCGACTGCGCAGCGGAGACGCGGGCTTGCGCGCCTTGCAGGGCGAACTGACGGCGTGAACGTTCTTCGGCGCTCAGCGCATTCTCGCCGAGTGTTTGGGCGCGGGTGTTCTGCACCTGCGAGTCGGCGAGTGATGCTTGGGCGTCGGCGAGCTGCGCCTTCGCATCGGCTACGTCGGCTTCGGCGGCGGCGACGCGGGCTTGCTGCGGGGGAATCGTCTCGGGGCGCGTGCCGGCTTCGAGCTTGGCGAGCTGCGACTTGGCGACTTCGAACGCGGCCCTGCGGCTCTTCATTTGGGCGTCAAGCTCGCGCGTGTCGAGGGAAAAGAGCGGATCGCCAGGCTTGATGGTGTCGTTGACATCGACGTACACGCGCGTGACGAGTGCGCCGACGGGCGCGCCGACGGCGATGTTCTCACTCGCGGCTTCGACGAGGCCTGAGCCAGCGACGAAGTGGTCGTAGGGCGGACGCGGCGGCTCGATGACGGGTGGCATGGCCGGCGGCGGCACGGAGCCCTTGACGACGGTGATGGCGGCGAAGACGATGCCGACGATGGCGAGGAGCGGGATGAGGATGGTGCGGATCATGAGAGCCTCGAGTGACGGTGTGGGAGAGTGACGGAGTGGGGTGGTTACTTGCCGAGCGGGTTTTCGGCGACGTGGGTGGCTTTGCGGAGGCCTTGGCCTTCGATGATGCGGATGATGTGGCCGTCGTCCATTTCGGCGATGCGATCGGCGAACTCGAAGATGCGGGCGTCGTGGGTTACGACGACGAGCGTGAGGTCTTCGCCCGCGGCGACGCCTCGGAGGAGTTCCATGACCTTCTGGCCAGTGGCGTGGTCGAGCGCGCTGGTGGGTTCGTCGCACACGAGCAGCTTGGGCTTGTGCACGATGGCGCGGCTGATGGCGACGCGCTGTTGCTGGCCGCCTGAGAGCTTGCGCGGCTCGTCTTTGGTGCGGTCACCCAGGCCCACGAGCGTGAGCACTTCTTTGGCGCGGGCGAGAGCTTGGGCGCGAGGCACGCCGTTGATGAGCAGCGGCACTGCGACGTTCTCAGCGATGGTGAGGGTGGGAATGAGATTGAAGGCTTGGAAGACAAAGCCGACATTCACGGCACGAAACGCGGCTTTTTGAGCCTGATTCATGTTGGCGTAGTCTTTGCCCAGCACGCTGCAGTCGCCGCCATCGCGGTCGAGCACGCCTGCGACGACGCTGATGAGCGTGGTCTTGCCGCAGCCGCTGGGGCCGACGAGCATGAGCATTTCACCTTTGTGGACGCTGAGGTCGACGCCTCGCAAGGCGCGGACGGCGCTGTCGCCCTTGCCGTAGGTTTTCGTGACGCCTTTGCACGCGACGACGACATCGCCACTGGGCGGGCGTGCGGGCGGCTGCGTTGGCATGGTGGCGGTTGTCATATGGAAGCTCGAAAGGGACTATTTCCGAAACAACTTGAAAGCGGATGCACGAACGCGAAGCGACTAGGACTTGAAGACGATGCCCGGCTCCAGCCGCAGGATGTTGATGGCGGAGATGCCTGCGGATGCGAGGCAGATGAGCAGCATGCCCACGCCGCTGCCGACGAGCAATTGCCACGGCATGAAGAAGCCGACGCCGACGGGCTTGAGGAGGATGCCGGTGATGGCGGCGCAGCCTGCGCCCAACCCAAAGCCCAGCCCGCCCACGACGAGCACTTGCGTGAAGATCATGGCGAGCAGTTTGACGTTCGTCACGCCCAGAGCTTTGAGCGCGCCGAAGTAGCGGGCGTTGTCGACGACGTAGTTGAAGAAGGTCTGGCCGCAGACGAGGAGCCCGATGACAAAGCCCAGGGCGACGGTGATGCCGAAGTTGACGAGGATGCCCGTGTTGATGAGCGTGTACCACATGGTGAGCGAGGCGAAGTCTTTCGCGGTGCGGGCCTTTTCGCCTGTAAAGTCACTGATGCGCGTGGCGAGTGCGTTGACGTCTTCGCCGGGCTTGGCGCCCACGAGCACGTAGCTCATGAGCTTGCGCTGCTGGGGCGCGAACTGCAGGGCGCGGCTGTAGGTGGTGTAGAGCGATGGCTGCCAGTAGAAGGGATCGCGCGTGTCGCAGATGCCGACGACGCGTGCGGCGTTGTCGTTGATGCTGAGCGTGTCGCCCACGCGGAGCGGACGCGTGGTGCCGTCGGCTTGTGTGATCTTGAGATCACCTTCAGCGGCGCGGCGCTCGACGATGACGCTGTCGGCTTGGCGCAGATCTTCGAGCGAGCCGTCGAGCATGCGGACGGGGCCGCCCAGCAGCGTCGCATCGTCAACGCCGATGATGTTGGTCATTTCGAGCGAGCCGTCGGCGAGTCGCACGGGAAGCTGAGCGCGATACATGGGCATGGCCCAGTCGACGCCTGGTACGCCGCGTGTGCGGTACAGGACAACGTCTTGCAGAGGCTTGGAATCTTCGGTGAAGCGCACTTGTTCGTCCATCACCCAGATGTCGGCGTGGGGCGTGTCGTCGATGAAGGCCCAGGTGCGGCGCGTGTAGCCCATGAAGATGGACGCCTGCTGCGTGATGAGGGTGGCTGCGAAGGCGAGACCGATGAGCAGCCCGAGATACTTGAGCCGATCACCCATGATCATTTTGATGGCCAGGCGAATCATCGCGGACCTCCAGTGGTGCTTTCGCCGATGGGCGTGCCGGTGAGGCCGCTCATGTGTGTGTCGATTGCGAGCAGGGCTGAGTGCAGCGGGTCGGTGAAGCGGGCCCAGGGCATTTTGCCGTGCGTGATGTAGAGACTGACGACGCCGTGGACGCAGCCCCAGCACATTTGGGCGACGGTTTCAGCGTCGTTGAAGCGGGGAAGGAAACGTTTCTGCGCGATGCAGTCGGCGACGGTGTGGCGGCAGGCGTTGTAGCCTTCGCGATCAGAGTCTGCGAACATGCAGTTGTCGTCGCGCTCGTTGGCGACTGCGAAGTCGGGCGGCTCGGTCATGAACATGAGCCGGTAGTGGTGGGGGTGGGCGAGCGCGAAGCGAACGTAGCCGTAGGCGAGTTGGCGCAGACGCTCGACGGGGTCGGCGATCTGCATGACGTTGGTGGTGGCGTCATCGAAAGCGCGGAAGTCCTGCTGCATCATCGCGTGGATGAGTTGGAGCTTGTCGGCAAAGTGCACATAAAGCGCGCCGGGTGTATAGCCGGCGGCTTTGGCGATGTCGCGCATCGAGACGGCTTCAAAGCCGCGCTTGACGAAGAGCTTGCGAGCGGCGTTGATGATCTTGGCGCGAGCCTTGGCGTTCTCGGCTTCGCGGCGCGCTGCGCCGGGTGTCGTGGCGTCGGTGTGTCCACGCGAATCCGCAGCCGTGCGGGGGCGAGGCGAGGCAGGAGGCGGGGATGGGGACTTGCGGGCCGACATGGTGAACAGTGTTCAGTGAATATACACTGTTTAGTGAACGGTGTTTAGTAAAATCGTGAAAGTTCTTGTTGGATTCGGCGTAAGCAGTTGCGGGCGCTGGTTTTATGGGAGTGTTGGGATATGTGTTTGGTGATAGGTGGGCCTGTTGGCTTGCGAGGACCCTCGCTCAGCCCTTGAAGACGATGGCGGGTTCGAGGCGGATGACTTTGATGAGGCTCAGCATGGCGCTCAGCGCGCTGATGACTGCGACGGCGCAGCCTGCGAGGAAGAGCGTTTGCCAGATGAGTCGGAAGGCGAGCGGGCTGTTGCGTGCGTTGAAGCCCATGTATGCGGCGAGCCCGGCGCCGAGCCCGAAGCCGATGAAGGCGACGACGATCGCTTGCACGATGATCATGAGCATGAGCTTGCTGTTGCTCGTGCCCATGGCTTTCAGCGTGCCGAAGTAGCGGAGGTTGTCGACTGTGAAGGAGTAGAACATGAAGCCGGTGATGATGGTGCCGATGACGAAGCCCAGGGCGACGGCGATGCCGAAGTTGATGGGAATGCCGGTGTTCTGTACGAAGTACATGACCGTCTTCCAACTGAACTCGCGGCCGCTGTAGACGGCGAGGCCGCTGCGGTCTTCGATGGTGGTTGCGAGTTGCGGCACATCCACGCCCGGCGCGGCCTTGGCGATGATGTAAGTCAGCATCTTGCGTTCGCGCGGGACGAACTGCACGGCGCGCGAGTAGGTGGTGTAGATGGTGGGCTGGCTTTGGAAGCTGCGCGTGGTTTCGGCGATGCCGACGACGACGGCGCGGCGATCGTTGAGTTCGAGCGTGTCGCCCACGCGCAGCGGGATCATCTCGCCCGTTGCTTCGTCACGACGAGCGAGGCGACTTGTCGCGCCGACGCGGTCGACGATGACGCCGTCGGCGCGCCAGAGGTCTTCGAGGCGTCCGTCGACCATGCGCGAGGGGCCGCCGATGAGCGTGGCGTCGTCGATGCCGAAGATGTTGCAGTTGACGATGGTGCCGTCATCTTGACGCGCGCGGGTGTTGCCTTTGTAGAGGGGCATGGCCCATGCGACGCCTTCGACGCCGCGGATGCGGGAGAGGGCGGTGTCCTGCATGGGTTTGGCGTCGTCGATGAACTGCACTTTCTGGTCCATGATCCAGATGTCAGGCTGCGTGATGTCGGTGATGACGGCGAAGGTGCGCGTCATGAGGCCGACGAAGATCGAGCCTTGCCAGACGATGACCATGCTGGCGAGTGCGACGCCCAGAATGATGCCGAAGTACTTGCCCGTGTCGCGGAAGAGCATCTTGAGAGCGACGGAAATCATGTGGATGCTCCTTGTCGTTTGGCGCTGGATGTGCGTTTGGTTGTGGATGTTGGTCGGGCGTCGATCTCAGCTCGTGCGGCGCGAAGGCCTGCGCTGCTGAACGCGGCGACGTGCCTGGTCCATGCATTCACCTGCTCGCGTGAGTAGACGCTGCGCGATTGGATGCGGGTGATGACGGGACGTGCGTGTTTGTAGTGCAGAATTTGGCCGATCACGCTGTTGCCACACATGTCGATGTCGTCTTCGGTTGCACGCTCGCCTAGGAACTCGCGCACGATCGCTCGCACGCGCTCCCACATGGGCGCAATTGCTTGGGCGACGATGCGATCAAGCGCGGGCGTGGGTTCCACCATCTCGCGGGCCATGAGCACGCCGTGCCAGCTTGGGCGGCCGTCATCGACGATGCGTGTGAACATGAGTTCGACGAGTGCACGCAGTCGGGCTTCGGGCGTGTGCGCGTGGGCGAAGAAGGCTTCGACGGGTGTGCGCTCGCTCGCCACGGTGTACGCGTACTCGAGCACGGCGGCGTACAGGCCGGCTTTGTCTCCGAAGTGATAGCTCACGGCGGCGACGTTCGCGTCAGCCTGTTCGCAGATCTCGCGCACGGTCGCGTCCTTGAAGCCTCGCTGGGCGAAGATCTCGCCAGCGGCGAGTAACAGCTTTTCGTGCGTCGCGTGCGGCGGAGGCTTCGCGTGCAGCGTCGCTCGTGAAGCGAGATGAGCATGGGGTGGAAATGGGCCGGCGGGCATGTGGCACCTGCAAACAAGACATGATTGGAGTCAAACGACCGTTTCAAACGAGCGTTTGAGCACTCTACGCATGAGGCGATTGGCGCGATGCGGCATGTTGCAAGGGAATCTTCTAAATCGAATCTCCGCCTAGCCTTGCGCATGCCTCGCGACGCCGCGACAACCCGATCTGCGACTGGTCTGACGGCTCCGCGAGCCGCTGCGGTGACGCTTTCGTGGGCTGGCAAGCAGCTTCCGTCGCTACGTCTGTCGCCCGCGATGGAGCGGGCGCTGGGGCCGTTGACGGCCGCGCTTGCGGAGGGTCGCAGTGCGGTGGCGCATGCGGACAATCTTGATGCACTTCGAGCGCTTGTCGCGGCGAACGTGCAACCGCGGTTGATTTACATCGATCCGCCGTATGCGACGCAGGTGGATCACGGGGTGCAGCTTGCGACGGGCGCGACGCTTGCGTATTCGGACACGTGGCATGATGATGCATACTGCCAGGCGATGTATGAGCGACTCGCGGTGATGCACCGTGTGCTGCGCGACGACGGGTTCTTGTTTGTGCAGTGCGATTGGCGTGCGAGCGCGTGGCTGCGGGTCATCTTGGATGAGCTTTTCTCGCGGGCGTGTTTTCGCAACGAGATCATCTGGCGGCGCGCGCCAAACTTGGGGCGGCAGGCGACCAGCGCACAGTTGGGACGCACTGCGGACAGCATCTTGGTGTACAGCAAGCGTCCGCGCACGCTGTTTCCCGGCAAGGTGCCGCACCTGCTCGAGCCGTGTGAGTGCACGCGTGATGGTGCACCGGCTGGTGCCAAGCGTGATCCGGCGACTGGCGGGTACTTCACCACCGCGCCGCGCGGGGACTACACGGATGCGAGCATCGCGAAGTTGCGGAAAGAAGGTCGGATATACGAGAGTGCGTCGGGGAAGGTCTATATCAAGTATCCGCTTGTGCGCGATGAGTCGGGCCGGTGGTGCAAGCCGGTGACGATTGACACCATCTGGACGGACGATGGCGTGAAGCCGCTGCGTCATGCGAGCAAGCGCGAACTGGCGATTGACTATGTGACGCAGAAGCCGGAGTCGCTGCTGACTCGGATTGTGCAGTGGGCGAGTGCGCCGGGTGATCTTGTTGCGGACTTCTTTGCGGGCTCGGGCACGACGCTGGCGGTTGCGTTGTCGCAGGGGCGGCGAGCGATGGGCGTCGATCAAGGTGAGGTTGCGATCGCAACGATGCGAAAGCGGCTGGCTGGCGCGGATGTCGCGTGGATTGATGCGATGGCTGCGGTGGTGAATGCGGGTGGCGGCGCAGGTGCGGCTCGCGGTCGGCAGCCGCGTGTGACGCGTCGCAAGGCGGCAGCGCCGGCGAAATGAAAAGCGAGCGCGACTGGTGTCGCGCTCGCTGGTGAACGTCACTTCTTTGTCAAGCTCGGCACGCGGTGAAACGGCCTGCAATTCGCGGTCGGTACGTCGACGTGATGCTCAGTGTCGAGCGAGCGTGCGGCTTAGAACGTGAAGGTTGCGCCGAGGCCAAAGAGGGCCGACGAGTCGGCATCGGGCTCCGCGACGGTTGCTTCGTTGCTGTCGATCAGTTCGTATTCCTGCGCGAAGAAGTAGCCGCCCCATGCGTTGAGCGAGATTTGCGGCGCGGCTTGCCATGCGACGTTGAGCACGACGGGAATGCCGCTGTGGCGACCGACACCGTCGGGAATCGGGCCGTCATCATCGAGGCGGAAGTCGTTGCGTTCGTAGCCGGCCAGCAGTGACAGCGTGATGCTGTCGCTGGCGGCGTAGTTGATAGCGACGCCACCCAAGTTGCCGACGCGCTTGCTGGTCAGGCTCCATTGCTCGTTGATGCGCCACTGAATGATGGGGACGGGCACGACGAGCGCATCATCTTCAAGCTGCGTCTGGACACCAAGGCCGAAGCCCAGGACGAAGTCGCGATTGAATGCGTAGCTGAAACCTGCGAAGCCGCCGTATGTGAGCGTGTCGGAGAAATCCGCGCCGGGTTCGCCTGCGCTGGTGATTTCGAAGCCGACGGTGTAGCCCCAGTTGTCGTTGAGTTGATTGCGCCACGACACGCCGATGGTGCCGACATAAATCTCTTCCCAGACGGGGTCGATGATGCCATCTGCGAGCGGGAAGAAAGCGTTGCCGTCGCTGAAGTCGTAGTTCCAGTATTCCGCGCCGGCGGAGATGGTGAGGCTGCCGCGTTCTGCGACGGGAATCGAGAACTCGATGCCTGCGCCGCCGCCCGTGACGGAGACGTCGCTGTTGCTGTTTTCAAAGTCGGCGGAGAAGAGGTGCATGCCGTACAGCGAGACTTCGGCGTCGAGCTTACGGGGAGTTTCTTCCCGCGCGGCGTTTTCAGCAGCGGGCTGCAAGTTGACTGCGGCTGTTTCGGTTGTGCTGCTGGCCGCGGGGGCGGCGTCCTGAGCCGCTCCGGCGAGCGACGCGACCGAAAACGCGAATGAACCAACAACGAGCCGAGCGAACATGTCCTGACGCATGCAAATCCTTTCGTCACGCACCACCCGCGAAGGCGGCACAGCCAACTCACCCGCCACCGCGCGAAGCGTACCCCGCCGAACGGAGGCGCGCTATCATGGTGACCCTCCGGGGCGATAGCTCAATTGGTAGAGCACTAGCTTTGCAAGCTAGGGGTTGAGAGTTCGAGTCTCTTTCGCTCCACTTCCGCACCACTTCGCATCGTGTCGCTTTTGCCCGCAAAACAGCGGGCATTTTGCGTTTTGGAGGTGCCAGCATTGCGACCGGGCACACTGCGCACCTTCGCGCTGTTTCGCTCAGTTTCGTGTGTGAATAGGGGGACTACGGGGGGTGGTGTTTGCGCGCTTTCGTCGCACGTTCCCGTCGCCTTTTCCGCTTCGTTCAACGTGTCACCGATGCTCGGCAACTTCGCGACCGCCGCAGATGTGTCGTGCAATCCCAACAGCGTGTAGTGCGACAGGGTCGTGCGGTAGTCGCTATGCCGCATGATGGACTTCGCCACCTGAGGCGCGACGCCAGCGCGGGCAAGTCGAGTGCCGAGCGTCGTGCGAAGCGCGTGCAGGTCGATGACGCGCCCGAGTTCGTCGCTCACGTTGAAATGCATCTTGAGGACTTGTCTTCCGCGCCGTGTCGCATACACATAGTTTCCATCGGCATCCGTCACGGGCTCCCAGCGGGCGATGCCAGCACGAACAAAGTCTCTGAGACGGGTCTTGTTGCCAACCGTCTCGCTCCACACACGAGCAGTCGGCATCGCCGGGTGGGCTTCGAGACGGGCCTTCAGTGCGGCGGCAAGCTGCGGGTGCATCGGCACCACATCCACGCGCTTGGCCTTGCCTTGGCGGATCGTGAGCGTGCCTTCGCGGAAATTCACGTCGGCCCACGTCAGCGTCCGCAAGTCACCCTTGCGCAGCCCGGCAAGCGCGGCGGCCAGATACCAAGCCTCGCGCCCATGCTCGCGCGCGACCGCAAGCAGCCGCGCCAGTTCCTCATCTGTCAGCGGGCGACGAATGCGCCGCCGGTCGCGTGCCTCGTCCATCTTGGCGACGACTTTGAGGTGATTGGATGCCACGCGGCCAGTCTTCACCGCCCACGCCATGAAAGTTACCACGATCTGCCGGGCGAAGTTGACCGACCGCGCCGACCGCTTCGCGTCCTTGATCGATGCCAAGTATCGCTCCAGGGCGTCAACCGTGAGTTCGCCAAGGCGAGTGATACCCGCCACTTCGGCCACGCGCTTCAAATGCCGGGCCTTGGACGCACGGTGTTCCGCGTCCATGCCAGCCCGCTCGCAGTGCGCGAGATACGCCTCGACATGCTGCGCGAGTGGCAAGCGGGCCTCGTTTGCATGGCGGTCGAGAGTCGCATCGACGACGCCTTCACGGCGAAGTGCGTCCTTGGCGAGATAGCCTTGCAGGATGCGCTCGGCGGCGCGCCGGTCGGTCGTCTTCGTCGAACGCTCGGGACGCTTCCCGTCGTGCGAGTACCAGCGGGCAATCCAAGGCCCGTTCTCGGTGTGCTTGAAAAGCTCGCCCGTGCCCTTGGAGCGTCGTGTACGGCTAGTGCGATCTGCCATGGCTTACTTCCCCTCCTGTGACTTGCTTCGCTTGCTCGTGTCTGCATCCGTGGTAGAGTTCTGTACTCGCTTTCGGACCTTCGCCGAGAGTGAAGTACCCTTCATGCCGCGCCCGCCAGTGCCTGCGAATCGCAAATCCGCTGGGGGGTCAGGGGGTTTGCGCACTTGCCGCAGTTCTAACCCCAAGTAGGCGCATATGGCGTCAATGTTGTGAGATCGCAGTCCGCGCCCGCTCGCCACGAATCGCGACAGGACCGACGCCGCGACGCCAGTCTCTTTGGTGATCGCGTACCGGCTGTGTCCACTCTTCTCAATCGCCTCGCGAAGTTGATCCGAGACGGCCTTCATCGATGACATTATACAGCATCCTTTCCGATTGTGCAACTAGTGTTATATGAAGCTGAATGAATTTTTCACCCGCCGACCGCCGAAGACCGCCAAGCGTTGGAACTTGGCGGCCTTCGAGCGTTCCTGGCGGAATTACAGCGGGTTCTACCGAAGGCCGCCATCTTCCGACGTTTGGCGGTCTTCGATGAGACGCCATGCCCAACCGCCGTCCATGCCGTCCTTGTAAGACTCGACACCCGCCTCGACTTGTACCCGCTCAAGTGTCCGGCGAGAGTGTCGCGCCTTGCGGGCGAGCTCGAAGAGTTGCTTGGCGGGCATCGGGCCATCTGCGAGAGTCTCTTGCAAGAAGTCGATGGCTTCACTCGCCCGCCGCCGCTTCGCGGGTGCGTCCGCCGCCGCCGCCATCGCGTCCATCGCAGTGATCGCTACGGGCTCCGGCTCCCACACAACGCGCGCAGGATCGTCGTCGATAGTGAACGCCAAACCCGCCGCCGCCTTCCCGTTGTTGCTCTTGCCCGGCAGAAGTAGCTTGCGAGTGGGGGAGTCCTTGTCTGCCATGACATGCAGGACGCAGCGGGCGATACCCGTGTACGCGCGTGAACCGAGTACCGTGTCGTCGGGGTGGGATGCTTCACTCTTGCGAGTATGGGCCACTAGCAAGATAGCACAATCAAACTCGCGCGCCAGCCGTGCAAGCGGTCCCAGAATGGCGCGCACTTCGGTGTCTTGATTTGAATTGACGTTCGCGCCCATGAAGTCGCCGATTGGATCGATGATGACCAGCTTCGTGTTCGGACGTTTCGCAAGGACGGCGCGTAGGGTTTCTACGTCTGAAAGCGTGAACGCCTGCACGACCGACACCCCCTCGCGATTGGTGCCTTTCCGGCCTTCAAGCATGACGATCTGACGCAAGTCCGCGCCAGCGGCCTCCAAACGGGGGCGAATCGTGTCCGAGGGATCGTCTTCGCCCGCCACCAGCACGACGCCGCCGCACTCGCACGGTTGACCATCCGGCCATGCCACCCCTCGCGAGAGTCGCGCCGCAAGGTCCATCGTTACAAACGACTTTCCTTCGCCAGGTCTACCCGCGAGGAGGGTTAGACGACCCAGCCCGATCCGGCCCGGCCAAAGCCACCGGACGCGCTCGGACTTCACTTGCGCCAACTCGACGACGACGGGCGCGCCGACTGGCAACGCCGCGAGCGCGCTGTCCGGTTCCGGTTGCCACGGCGAAGCACTCGCTGCCGCCGACTCAAACGCCGACCGCTGCGCACCCGCGATGACCGCGTCCCGGGCATCCTTCGCACCGTCTGGCGGTTCGATGATCCTGACGCTTGCGCATCTACCGGCAATCTCTCGGGCGAGCTTCATCGCTCCGTTTCGTCCTGCGCGATCGGCATCGGCAACGAGGACCACATGCCGACCGGCAAGTAGGTCGGCAAGCATCGCGCCACAATGCCCCGCCATCGCGACACCGACCGCGACAAGGCCCATGCTCAACATCGCAGCAGTATCGCTCGCGCCCTCGCACACGTAGATCGGATCGCTTTCCGCCACGCCCGCGTAATTCGGCAGAGGTGGCTCAAAGATCAAGCCGCGCTTGCTACCCGGTTCCATGTCCTTCTCGCCATCGGCAAGTCTGTACGCTGTACCAATGACCTCGCCTTGTGCGTTGCGTTCGCGGATGATCCAACGATCCCCGTCAGCCTTGGCAAGCCGAGCCCACGTAGCTTCCGGCACACCGTCAGGAGGGAGAAGAGAAGTGGGGGAGTTGCTCAACGCGACACCTCCCCGCATTCCTTCGCCAGCCACGCACGGAGCTGATCGACCGGGTAGATGACGGCCTTGCCGAGTCGCACGCACGGGATCGGTCCCCGAGGCTGCGTTTCCTGCCACAGTTTGCGCACGCCGAGTCCGAGCGCCTTCGCCGCGTCGTTCGGACGAAGTGCGAGCGTGGGTAGTATGGGGACGCGCTCAACTCGCAGAGGCGGCTTTGATTGCCGCTTGAGGTCGGAACGTGTAGACTCACCCACACAGTTGTTCGGGAGTGTGTCCGGGGCGGCAACCCCGGCACCCTCTTTGTTGACGAGTTCCCTTGCACGTCGTCCTTGACGTTGGCTCATCCTTCACCCCCCTTGCATCCACCGCGAGCGATGAGGTCGAGAAGACTCTTCACCTCGACAAGCTTGCGCGAGCCCACGCGAACCGCTCGAAGTTCGCCTCGTTGAATGAGCGTGAAGACCGTTCGCGGACTGACGCTCAGAACGCGCCCCGCTTCCCGCTCACTGATGAGCAGCCTGTCCTCGTGTCCTGTACCCGTTGCACTGTGCATCACAGACTCCGTTCTTGTGCTGGCGACATTGCCAGCAACTGCGGAGACATTGATGCCGCGTCCTACCTCAATTCCAGCGTAAACCCCGTCGTGATGAGTCTTTGGTGAGCGGGCTCGTCAGGCTTTTGGCTCTGATGATTCGTGAGGAATCAACTGACGCCATGCCTTTGCGACCGCCGCGTACTCGCGATTGCCGCTCGTACGCCCGCGTCGTTCGGCGGCCTCGATGATGAGCTTCAATTCGCGCGGTGCATACCGATGATGCGCCCCGCTCCCGCCCTTCTGCCCCCCGTCTACGTTGGCGTCTTTGCGAAGCCGATCAAACGTGCTGGCGCTGAAGCCTTCCCACTCCGTGCCTGCCTGCGAAATCAGTTCCTGCTTCGTCCAGCCATCGAGTTTTTCGACAGGTCGTGATGGCGGTAACACTTTGGGAGCGGGAACTGGCTTCGCCCTTCTCGATTGATCCTCGTGCAGCAAGTCATGAATGTACTCGATGCAGTCGAACATCTTGCCCTTTTCCGGGTCATTCGTGTGAAAGTCAATCCAGTCGTCTGCTTCAACGCATCCCAATCCCACGTTTCTTGCAGGCACAACCCGGCAGATCGCGGTGCGGTTATAGAACCAGTCGCCAGCTGCGTACACAATTCGCCGGACAAGACGCGCGTCCTCGTGATAGAACACGAACCCGTACGGATCGAGGGGTTCCCGCAGGCCCTGTCCAACGTCGAGGTAGATGTACGCGCCTCGCTTGTAGGTGCGTGGTCGCGTTGCAGCTTCTGCATCCAAATCACTGGCGTGAGCCCTTGCAAGCATGTTCGTTTCGCGAACCTCGATAGCGGTCGTCGCATCGGCGCTATCCATGTCCCTCAGATGTCCGTCGATTCGGAGGATGAAGTCACCCAAGTCTCGCGCCAGAATGCACCGTACTTCGAATGCCCCCGCAAGGTCCGCTTGCACAAGCGCCAGAATCCGCTTGCAGCGGCGTACATCGTCGTGGTGGTACGCGAACCCGCCGCGGCGCAGCGTTCTCTCAGAACTCGTACCCAGATTGACGTACAAATACGCACCACGACGCGGCATTCGACGCGAGGGTAGCGTGCAACACCCCGCAAGGGCATGCGTGGATTCGCATGCTCACGCACATCTCAGAGCGACGGCTAGCCGATCACGCGTGGAAGCTTGCAGAGTTGGTTGGCTTGCTTAAGGTGAAACAAAATGCGGTCGTCGGCACAACAACGAACAAGCGCGGGAACTATTGCAAGCGTTCGTCAGACGCCTGACGCCGCATGAATCCGCCGATTGGTTTCGCGGATGGACTCAACGCGATTCTTGAACCACCTTGCCAAGTTCTCGCTCATCGGCTTGCGAGTTGCCGACCAATTGGTTTGGATCGTCACTTCCGTATTGGGCGAGAGGCAGCCACTCGGCGCTGGAGCCGCTTCCTGAACCTGCACCATCCCCAAAATGTTCGGCCCGTCGATACGAGTCTGGGTTTGCATGCTGTGAACCTCCCTTGCCGCTCACATTATACGCGATTGCCGCGTAAAAGAGCATCGACAAAATCATGAAGACAAATCCCAGAAAAAGCTGGCTTCCAGCCCGGTCGAGAATCGCCTTGCGCTGGATGTTTCGCTCCTCTAGCCTTCTTCCGGCATCGTACGTGGCAACGTAAACACTCCAGACCGCTTCCGCTGTATCTGCGTTCCATGGTTCATCGCCTACTTCTGGTGGTAATTCCAGATACCCGGACGCAAACGGGAGGCCGTCGCTGCATTTACACTCCCGGCGAAAATACGAAAACCTTGTGCCGGTAATCAGTACGAGAGCGACAGTAAGGCAAATCAGCGACAGCACGCCCGCCAAAATGAACAGTGTTTGGAGTGCCTCACGGTCCGACGCTAGGACCGTGTTCCACTCTTTACCAAGTGCAAAGAGCTTTAGGCCCAAAAGCCCTGAAGTGGCCGTAATCAAAACGCTTGAACGAGTTGCCAGCCGAGTCCCGTTGGCTTCGGCCGCTCGCCAGACACGGTCTGCGTGACCGATCAGCGCTGTTACGCCGGTCTTGTCGGTTGGCAACGCCGGATAGATCGTGTCCCCATTCATGTACTCATCATAGACGATCATGCAATCTTCGTGTTCGGGCAATTCAAACTAACCCGGTACCGAATCGGCAGATTAAGACAAGACCCATACCCGTCCTACCTTCCCCTCCAAGGAACGGACACCCCAAGCATTCCCGCTTGCGGTTACATGGGGAGACTCGGTCGATGCCTGCCACCTCAGCCACGACGCTTGACAGCATTCTCGCACAGTTCCGCGATGACGCGCGTTCAAACCGTGACCTTGGCGACCGCTTCGAGCGATTGATCGTCGCCTACTTGCGCACCGATCCGCTCTACGCCGAGAAGTTCTCTGATGTGTGGCTCTTCAACGACTGGCCGGACAAGGGACGCATCGGCGACACCGGCATCGACATCGTCGCTCGTGAACGTGCGACTGGTGAATACTGCGCCATCCAGTGCAAGTTCTATCTGCCGGAACACACCATCTCGAAGGGTGACCTCGACTCGTTCTTCACCGCAGCGGGCAAGGAACCGTTTACGTCCTGCATCATCATCTCGACGACGGATCGGTGGGGCAAGAACGCCGAAGATGCGATGAAGCAGACAAAGCCTGTCTCTCGCATCGCGCTGCATGACCTTCGCGCGAGCCCGGTGGATTGGACGAAGTTCGACCCCAAGCAGTTGCGACTCGGACTCCAAGCGAAGAAAGAACTGCGCCCGCACCAGGAGGCCGCCCTTCGCGATGTGCTCGCGGGATTCAAGGAATCCGATCGCGGCAAGCTCATCATGGCGTGCGGAACCGGGAAGACCTTTACCGCCCTGCGCATCGCCGAGAAGGTTGCGCCCGGTGGAACCGTTCTCTTCCTCGTCCCGTCGCTGGCCTTGCTCTCGCAGAGCCTTAAGGAATGGACAGCCGAGGCGAAGAAGCCGATTCACAGCCTCGCTGTCTGCTCCGATGCCAACATCGGCAAGCGGACCGAGAAGGGCAATGACGATACCGCCGACATCACCGTCTTCGACCTCGCCTTCCCCGCAACAACTTCAGCCCGGCAGATCGTCGCCCAGTTTGACGCCATACAGCGCACCGCCAAGCGAGAAAAAACCACCGACCGCATCACCGTCATCTTCTCAACATACCAATCCATCGACGCGGTTTCCAAAGCCCAGAAGGCCGGGCTCCCCGAGTTCGACCTCATCATTTGCGACGAAGCGCACCGCACAACCGGCGTGACGCTTAGCGGCGAAGATGAAAGCCATTTCGTCCAGGTCCATAAAGCCAATTTCTTGAAGTCGGCTCGACGCCTTTACATGACCGCAACGCCGCGTCTCTATGGGGATGAGGCTAAATCGCGAGCCAAGGATGCAGACGCCGAGATTTGCTCGATGGATGATGTGACCAAGTTTGGTCCCGAGTTCCATCGTCTTGGCTTTGGCGAAGCAGTCAGCAAGAACCTGCTCGCCGACTACAAAGTCCTCGTGCTTGCCGTCGATGAGAAGTACATCAGCCGCACGTTTCAGCGGCAGATTGCCGACAAGAACAACGAGCTTCGACTCGAAGACGCTGTCAAAATCACGGGATGCTGGAACGGGCTCGCCAAGCGATTCGAGGCGGGCTCCAGAGACGCGGAGGACTTGCAAGGCGATACCGGCCCGATGCGGCGTGCCGTCGCATTCTCGCGATCGATCAAGGACTCTGAGGCCTTTGTGCGCATGTTCGCGCAGATCATCGACGCCTATCGCGAGAAGAATCCAGACGACGATTCGTATCTGCGCTGCGAAGCCGACCACGTAGACGGCACTTTCAACGCGCAGGCACGAAACAAACTGCTCGACTGGCTCAAGGCTCCGTCACCCGAGAACACCTGTCGCATTCTTTCCAACGCGCGATGCCTCTCAGAGGGTGTGGACGTACCGGCCCTCGACGCCGTTCTCTTTCTCAATCCCCGTGACTCCGTCGTTGATGTGGTGCAGAGCGTCGGTCGCGTCATGCGCCGCGCCGAGAGAAAGCAATACGGCTACATCATCCTACCGATCGGCGTACCGGCGGATATGTCGCCCGAGGAGGCCTTGCGCGATCATCAGCGGTATCGAGTGGTGTGGCAAGTGTTGCAAGCCCTTCGCGCTCACGATGACCGCTTCAACGCGACCATCAACCAGATCGAACTCAACCAGTCGCGCCCCGACAACATTCAAGTGATTGGAGTCGGTGCCAGTCGCGATGATTCGAGCTCCGACGGTGACAGCAAACCAAAGGCGCGCGAAGTGCAAGGCGCGCTCGCGTTTCCACAGTTGGACGAGTGGAAAGACGCCATCTATTCCAAGATCGTCCTCAAGTGCGGCGACCGTCGCTATTGGGAAACGTGGGCGGCGGATGTCGCGAAGATCGCGGAACGCCACACCACGCGCATCAAGGCCCTGCTCGACGGCAAAGACAAGAAGCACGTGAAGGCCTTTGACGCGTTCCTGAAGGGATTACAAACCAACCTCAACCCCGCTGTCAGTAAAGAAGACGCTATTGAGATGCTCTCGCAGCATCTCATCACACGGCCCATCTTTGATGCTCTCTTTTCCAACTACGCCTTCGCAAAGGCCAACCCTGTCTCGAAGGCCATGCAGGAAATGCTCGACGCCCTCGACGATCAAGCTCTCAACAAAGAGACGGAGGGGCTGGGCGAGTTTTACAACGAAGTCCGGAAGAATATCGTCGGACAGAAAACAACCGAGGGCCGCCAAAAACTCGTGGTGCAGTTGTACGACCGGTTCTTCCGCATCGCCTTCCCGCGCATGGCCGAGCGTCTGGGCATCGTCTATACGCCTGTCGAGGTTGTGGACTTCATCGTGCGGAGTGTCGAGGACGTATTGCGCGAGGAGTTCGGCACGACGATCGGAGCCGAGAACGTCCACATCATCGACCCCTTCACCGGCACAGGCACGTTCGTCGTGCGTCTGCTTCAGAGCGGGCTCATCAAGCCCAAGGACCTGCCCCGTAAGTACAAGCACGAACTGCACGCCAACGAGATCGTCCTGCTCGCCTACTACATCGCCGCGATCAACATCGAGGAGACGTACCACGGTTTGCTCCGCGAAGCGGGTATGGAGGCTGTGTATGAACCCTTTGAGGGAATTGTCCTCACCGACACGTTCCAGATGTACGAATCCAAGGGTGAATGGGCCGACCACGCTTTCCCCGACAATCACGCCCGTGTGAAGCGGCAGAAGGCCGCCCCCATCCGCGTGGTCATGTCGAATCCACCATATTCCGCTCAGCAGGAGAGCGCGAACGACAATAACGCGAACCTTGAATACGTCACGCTGGACGCCCGCATCCGTTCTACATATGCCGCGCGGTCCAAGGCACCGAATCTCAAGAACCTCTACGACTCCTACATCCGCGCCATTCGCTGGGCCACCGACCGGATCAACGGTAACGGAGTCGTCGCGTTTGTCACTAATGGCTCGTTCATTGACGCGAACAACATGGACGGCCTGCGGGCCTGCCTCGTGGATGAGTTCACGGGCCTGTATGTCTTCAATTTGCGGGGACACGCACGGGGGAGTGGAGAGTTCCGGAAGGCTGAGGCCGGCAACGTCTTCGGCGCGGGTACACGCACGGGTGTGGGCATCACGGTCATGGTGAAGAACCCCGCCAAGACCGGTCCCGCCGTTCTGCGGTACCACGACATCGGCGATTATCTCTCGCAGACTGACAAACTCGCCATTGTCGGCGACACCGCCAGCATCGGTGGCCTCGCCAAGTTGGGCAAATGGCAGACGCTCACGCCGAACGCCGACCACGACTGGATCAACCAGCGCGACCCGGCCTTTGAGCAGTTCATGCCGCTGGGCGACAAAGAGGCCGGGTCGCCGCTGGTGTTCTTCGATATGTACTCGCAGGGCCTGCTGACCGCCCGCGACAGTTGGTGCTATAACGCCTCTCGTAAGGCCGTTGCGGCGAACATGCGGCGGATGGTCGAAACGTACACGGCGGACCTGCCCAAGGTCCAGCGTGCGCTTGACGGGGTCAAGAAGGAGGACCGCGAGGACGTGGTAGCCAAATCCATCACGACGGATGCGAAAGCGATCTCATGGTCGCGCGGGCTCAAGGCCGACATCCAGCGAGGCAAGCCATTGCAGTTTGTCGCGGGTCGCATCGTGCCGACGGTCTACCGCCCGTATTCAAAGCAATTCCTCTACTTCGACGACCGCCTAAACGAATACCCCGCACTTACACCACGATTGTTTCCGGAAGGACGGTTGCCAAACCTCGCGATCTGCGTGGATAGCCGTGGCTCGACCAAAGTCTTTTCGGCCTTGATGGTCAACACGCTTCCCGACTACGAATGCATATCAAAGGGCCAGTGCTTCCCGCTCTACGCCTACGCGCCCGCCGACGAGGCCGCCGAACTCAACTTCGGCGAAGCCGAGACGATCGACGGCTACCGCCGCCGCGACGCTATCACCGATGCCGCGCTCAAGACCTTCCGCGCCGCGTATGGCCCGAAGGTCACGAAAGAGACAATCTTCTACTACGTTTACGGCGTCCTGCACTCGCCCGAGTATCGCACCCGATTTGCGAGCAACCTCAAGAAGGAACTGCCGCGTATCCCGCTCACCAAAGAAACCGCCGACTTCCAACGGTTCAGCAAGGCAGGCCGCGACCTAGCCCACTGGCACCTCAACTACGAAACCATCGACCCCTACCCGCTCGACGAGCATTCGGACGCGCTTGCGCTCGACCCTGAGAAGCTGTACACCGTCACCAAGATGACCTATGCCCGCCCCAACGCCGAGCAGAAGGCAGCGGGCCAGAAGTGGGACAAGACGACAATCAAGTACAACGCCCACATCACGCTCAGTGGTATCCCCGCCGAGGCGCTCGGCTACGTCGTGAACGGCAAACCCGCTCTTGAATGGGTCATGGAGCAGTATCAGTTGTACACCGATCCAGTCAGCGGCATCAAGAACGACCCCAACGACTGGAGTCGCGAGCACAAGCAACCCCGCTACATCATCGACCTCGTCAAGCGCGTGGTTCGCGTCAGCGTCGAGACGGTGAAGATCGTAAAGTCACTACCGGCATTGAACGAGCGAGTTTGAAATGGGGGGTCAAAATCTGCGGCGGCGCGCAGAACGGACCCAACACGGTCCCGCGCGACAAGTGCGAAGGATTCGACCCCCTACCCCTCGTATTTGAATATCGCGATATGCCCTCATACTCCGCGCGATTTTGCGAACGGCTCGCTCACGCCAGTTAGCCGGACGCAAACACTCAGGGAAGCAAGGCCCCCACAACTGCGATGCGTGCGAGCGGTACGACATATGCCCTGCCTTTTTGCAATCGCCTACCCCGGACACAGATACCTCCACACCCCCATCGCCAAGATTCGCGCGGATCGATTGGTAACTCGTCACCTTGCAGTTTGCATACCCGGCCTCTACCGAACTAGGCCGACAGAGGTCCGCCATTGTTGCGTCTGGTTGCGTCTGCACTCGCCACCCCCTTCCCCTTTTTGGGAAAGTCAATTAATAGGGTAGCGACCGCGTGCGTGACGCGCGGTGCAGCCATTAGCACTGACTAGTAATGGAACAACCCTTGCACCCTCTGATATGCCCCCCCCCGAAACTACGCCGGACATCTGAGGGCATCGATTGACCCTGCCGTCCTCCCGGATTCCCCCCCCGTACCCCCCCAACCCGTACAATCTGTCCGCGTTGCGAACTCCTGTAAGCAATGCCAGGCCCCCGGTGTTACTGCACGCGGGGGCCAACTTCGTCTTCGATCTATCGGCAGTGGACGGCGTCTGCTCACTGCGCGGCAGCCTTCACTAGGGCCACCACGCCCGCCTTCATCGCAGCGGGCAACGTGGGCCATGCTGCGATGATCGTCGCGAGATCGGGATCGGTTGAGGCCGCCGAATCTTGACCATTAGGCGGCATCACGGGGGGACGGGTTGCCGACTGCTCGGAAACGCCTTGTTTTGTGAGGGCTTTGGCGATGTGTCCCGTGCTTTGCAAGCTAGGGGTTGAGAGTTCGAGTCTCTTTCGCTCCATTTTTTCCTGCGTTGCTGCGGCGTGCGGGATCCCTTACGACTGGCGACATGAGCACAGCCAGCCCGCAGAGCCGGGCGGGCTGGGGCACGGCGCGTGACACATACGATGAAAGATGGGAACTCGTCGATTGGTGAGAGCGACCGTCTGTGAAGGTTGTGACACCTGCCCCAGTCAACCTGCGCTAAACTGGGCGACCCACTCGCGCGAAATGCGACGATCAATTCTGAATGTCCCTGAGCGGCCGTCAGATTTCGAGCAAATCGGTTAGAGTATGTTTTTCTTTGATTCCAAATGGAATATCCATGGAAACGAAATGCATTCTCCCAATTCGCCTCCTCGTCGCTATCTTTGCGATGTGCTTCTTCAGCGTCCCAAGCACGTTTGCCCATCGCGTGCCATCGGTCTCATTGCGCAGTGTTGCGTTGACGATTAATGTTCAGTTGCCCGATGGAACGCCTGTGAGTGATTTGGCACTTAGGCTCAGTCATCTTGATGGTAGTCCGTTGTCTCGCAGGCTCGTTCAAAAGACTGATAGTTCCGGATCCACTACCTTTGATGTTCCACTTGAAGCGCAAATGCGATCAGTATTGGTACGGCCGGCAGTCGGATCTGCACGCATTCCGCGCGTCCCGGCCAGTGATCGCCTCGCAGACCGAATTGCCCTTGAGTCGCATTACGTGATTGACGTTCCCCTTGACGCAACTCATTTCGACTTTTCGATCACTGTGACAAGGGGACGCGTTATCTCTGCAAATCTCTCTACTCAAACAGAATTCTACTCTTATCCACACGAGGTTTACTTTGCGAGTCCATCTTCTGTAGGGTTTCCAAACGTAATGTTACGCAGTGCATATCGTTGCCGGGACGAGAAACTTGTGCTAAAGAATCAGACTGCGGAGGCGACTACGATCTTTCTTCAGGTTGGACCTCGCGTCTGTGTTAAAAATGTTCCCGCTGGAAGTGCGGATGTCGATTTGGGAACGTGGCATCTTCCGCTGTTGGATCTATATCCAGGCAACTCAGTATGCGGACGATTTAGAGTTTCGGATCAACTTCAGCGAAAGTATGCTGGGATTGAGACTGGCATCACTTTTTACAACATTGATGACTGTCGTATATTCTCGTTTAGCTTTTCTGATCAGCGCAAAGCAGTCGATATTGTTAGTGCAGGATGTCGGTTTTCCGAGTATCAATTATGTGCTAACCAAAGTCCGATGCTGCATCTAGCTGATCCGATAGAGTTGCCAGCCGGGCGCTACGTTGTTGTGCCTGGACCCATGTCTGCCGTTGATTTTCAGATGAGCGCCATTCGACATTTGAGTGCCGGATTGGATGTGTCATCTATTTCTTATCTGTTTTTCTTTGAAGTGGCTGATGGCCAGTTGATTGAGCTTGGATTGATCGACTTTGATAAAATTGTTTCAAGTTTTAATGATTTGCCATGAGAGCGTACGTGCATGTTGTGAGAATCGAAGTCGGATAGCTTTGTGTGACCAATTGCTAGAGGCTATCCGCTGGTTTCCCGCTGGCCCCATTTTCCGCTTTGCTGCGGCATGCGGGATACACGACAAGTGGCAAAACGAGGACACCGGGCCCGCAAGGCTGGGCGGGCTGTGGCACGGGTGAGGGCTTCGGATTGCAACTTGGTGAAGGCGTGTTGTTCGAATCAATCAGTCGAGCACATCGTCCACGGCATGAGCACGCGCAACGGGCTTTTCTTGCGTGCCGCGTGGGCGTCAAGCATGGGGCCAGGGGAGAGCGTGCCGATCAGCAGCGTTTGTGCAAGTGTCGAGTCGTCGGTCAGTTGCATGCCGATGTCGCGGGCGGCTTGGGTGATGACTTCGACGTTCTTGCCGGCGTCGACGATGGCGACGGAGCCGCTTGTTGGTGCCGCGAGCGAGAGGGTTTCGTGTGCGGCGGTGTAGCCGATGAATCGGTTCCACTGTTCTGCGTCGAGCGGCGTGTGCGGCTGATTCGTCAGCGTGCTGCGGAGTTGATCGAGGCCGCGGGTGTAGCCAGGCAGGGCGTTTTCTTTGCGTGCGATTGCGGCGTAACGATCAATCTGGTGTTGGACGAGCTCATCGCGCAGGTGCGTTGGGGCGTAGCGAGCCATCACCCACGCGTTGTTGCGGACGAGGTTGCCGATGATGCGATTCATGTCGCGGCCTTCGCTGACTTTGCGATGGCGGACGAGGAATCGGCGGTCGTAACGGACGCGGAGCCCAGCCCGCAGCAGCCTTGCGCTGAAGTCGTATTCCTCGGCGTAGTAGTCGAATGCGAGGTCATAGCCGCCCACGGCGTTCCATGCTTCGGCGCGAATCGCCGCGCCGCAGCCGATGAAGACTTCGGGCAGGCCGCCTGCTTCGTGACGAACGCGGCCATCGGGGGTGTCGGACAAGAGCACTTCGGCGGCGATCACGGCTTCGTCGCGGGCGGCGGTCTGCAGCACGGGGAGAAAGTCGAGCGAGATCGGCGAACTGTCGTCGTCGAGCATGACGATCCAGTGATCGTGTGATCCCGCGCGTTGGAGTGCAAGCGATACGCCGACGTTGCGAGCGCCTGTGCCTTGATTGTCGCGAAGTTGGATGACTGAGACGGAAACGCCATTGGGCAGGCTTTGTGGAGCGGTGACCGGCGTGTCGCTGGCATTGTCGACGATGATGAGCTGGGCGTCGTGCCGTGGCAACGCTTCGAGCTCGCGCAGCGTGAGGGCGAGCGTGTCGTGACGATTGCGCGTTGGCAGCACGTACGAGATCACGGCGAAACGGCGCCTTGAGCGTCGGCTGGTGCAAAGACAAGCCGGGCGCCTTGCACGCGGCTGATGCCTTGTCGCATGTCTGCGAGTGAGATGGCAACGTTGCCCAGACGCTGGGCCTGCGTTGATGCAGCGACAGTGCCGAGGAACGCACCGACGAGCGGCGACGCGCCGGTGACGAGCGAGAGCGTGGCAGCAGCGAGCAGGGCATCGCCGCAGCCGAGCGGATCGAGGGCGTGAGCCACGAGCGGCGGGACATATTCACTGGTCACGCGCGAGACGTTCTCGCGTTCGTCGAGCGCGTCGGCGTTGGGTCGGCGCGAGCAGGCGATGAGTCCTTCGGCGCCCAGCGTGATGTACGCGTGCTTCGCGCCTGTCTGCTGAAAGAGTCGCCACGCGACGACGGGAAGACTCTCGTCGAAGCACTGCATTGATGCGCGAGCCTCGGCTTCCGACGGTGCGAGCAGATCGAAGTTGCGGAAGTGTCGCAGGGCTGCCCTGCGGCCTGACACATCGCCCGCAAGGATGCCCACGCGTGGACGCAGCGATGCACCGAGTTGCTCGATGGTGACGGGCGAGAGCATGCCGTTGCCGAAGTCGACGACGATGGCGGCATCGAAGCCGCGCGCGGTTGATGCAGCGAGCTGCACGAGTCGCTCGCGACGTTCTGCATCGAGCGCGACTGGCTGGTAGTTGTTGACCTTCATCACCTTCTGCGAACCCACGAGAAAGCGCTGTTTTTCGGGCAAAGGTTCGTCACTGTCGATGGATTCGACCGCGATTCCCTCGCTTTCGAGTCGGCGGCGCAGCAGGGCTGATTCGGATCGATGCGAGAGACATGTCAGCAGCGTTGGCTTTGCGCCCATGGCAGCCAAGTGGCGCGCGATGACGGCAGCACCGCCGTCATACTGGCGTTTTTCAATCGGCCGCAGCGTCATCACGGGCGATTCGCTCGCGATTTCGGGCTGATCGCAGTGCCAGTAGGTGTCGAGGATCGTCTCGCCGACAACGAGCACGCGCTTGCCTGCAAATGCGGCGAGCGTGGCGTGCAGCGCGGGCGCGGCGAGCTCGGGACGCGAAAGCAGATTCGTCAACTTGGCGTGATACGGATCGGCCATCGCTTCCATCGAGCGGATGAGCGCGGTGGAGGAGAAGACGACGTCACCACTTGAGAAGACGACGCGGCCGCCATGCGACTCGACGACGCTTCGCTCAGCGAGAAATCGCGGATCGTCGGTGCGTTCGTATTCCTTGCCCTTCACGTATACATCGGGCTTCACTTCCGCAAGCAGTTCAGCGGCGGTGGGGCGTGTTTCGATACACACCCAGTCAACGCAGTCGAGCTCGGCGAGATTCTCGGCGCGAAGCTCCTGGGGAATGAGCGGCGCGCCGTCACGTTTGGTCCAGGCGGCGTCGCCCGTGATGGTGACGAGCAGGATGTCGCCATGCGAACGAGCTTGACGCAGGTGGCGGATATGGCCGGGATGCACGATGTCGAAGCAGCCGTGACACTGCACGACCACTTTGCCTTGCTCGCGAGCTTGCTGACGAAGAGCACGCAGTTCGGCGGGCGACACGATCTTTGATCGCGCGGTCGCGGACTGTCGCGGAGCCGGCTGTTTGGTGGTCGCGTCGCTCATGCACTCAATATCGGCCATGGCTCAGCCTGCGATGAAGCCCGAACGCCGATCTGCCATCGCTGCGAGCGGGAACCGCGCAGTTTTTTCGCGAAACGGGCACGAAATGACCGATTTCAGGCTCGATGTTCATCGATCCGCGCTTCTCGCACATGCAGGCTGCGATCGCTCGAAGCGGCGTGGGGCAGCAGGCCCTGGCCGCTGATCCGTGGCAGGTTGTGCCGGCGATTGTGGCGAAGCTGGGTGATGCGACGCTGCCCGCTGAGTTGCGAAACGAGTTGCAGTTTGCGATGTGCGTCGCGCTCGCGCGGCTTGGGCTGCGCACGCCGGCGAGCGAAGGCCTTGCGTGCGTGGAGCATCCGGCGAAGGCGAGTTTGGGCGTGATGCTGGCTGACATGCCGGCGGATGAGATCGCGGTCGATGTGCTGATGAGTGTTGCGCGGCAGAATGTGCAGGCAGCGCGTGCGTGCGATCAGCAGGTACTGTCAGAGGCGAGCGAATCGTGGGCGGCGTGGATGCGGCGACATCGTGCGTTTCGAACGACGGACGGCGTGATGACGCTGCGACGTGATGACGGGCGATGGTCGCTGTTTATGAACAGCGTGGCGGCGGCGCGGTTGATTGGGCAAAGTGGGCTGAAAGACGGGCCGTTTTATCTTGATGGGTTTCACTCGCCGCATGTGGTGGAGACGTTGTTTGACGCGACGGCACAAGCTGCGGGGCAGGTACAGGCACGCATGGTGTTGCTGGCGGCGAGTGCGGAGGAAGCGTTGACTGCGCTGAGTCTCGCGCCGCTGGAGCGCGTGCTGTCGTCGTCACGCGTGGAACTTTGGGTGGGTGCCGATGGCCCTGATCGCGTGCGTGCGGAAGCGCGTGCGCGGATTGAATGCACGTTGGGCTGGGCGTTGGCGACACCGGCGCCGCTCTTTGAGCACGTGCGTTGGCCGCGTGGTGAACTGGGGAAGGTGCTCGGTGCAATTGGCGAAGAGCAAGAACGCGAGACGACGTCTACACGCGATCGCGTGATGTACTGGGATCGTGAGACTGCGGCGACACGTGACGAGCGTTTGCAGAAACGCCTTGGTTTGCGAGTGTTGCTGCCGACGACGCGGTTTTCGACGTACGTGCAGCACGCGGCGGGTGATATCGCTGCAACGCTGCAGGAAATGGGCCATGAGGCGGTGGTGGTGCGCGAGCGAGATGATCACTCGATTCTCACGCCACTTGGTTTGCTTCGGGCAATCGAGCAGTTGCAGCCCGACGTGATTCTGTTCATCAACACGCTGCGCTCGCAGTTGGCGGAGACGATTCCGCCGCACACCACGACGGTGACGTGGGTGCAGGACGCGATGCGGCACCTGTTTGTTGACGATGCGGCCAAGCGGCCCACCGAGCGAGATTTCATCATGGGGCATTTGCATGATGAAATGATGCGGCGGCTGCACCTGCCGCGCGAGCGAGCGTTGGCAACGCCCGTGCTGGCGAGCGAGCAGAAGTTTCACACAGGGCCGGTGAGTGAGGCAGATCGCGAGCGATACGCGTGCGATATCGCGTACATCTCGCATCAGAGCGAGACGCCTGAGGCGTATGCGCGAAAGCTCGCGCTCGAGGCTGGTAGCAACTCGCAGTTTGCAAGAATCGTGGCCGCCCTGACGCCTGTCGTCATCGACACGGCGCATGCTGCGTCGATTCACAGCGTGCCGCTGCTGCCCGCGCTGCAGGAGATCACCGCCGACGTTCTGCGTCAATGCGGCGGTGAAGCGGCTGTCGAACGTGGGTTGCACGACGTGCTGCATCAAGTCACCCACCCCATCGCCGAGCGGGCGCTGCGCCAGCAGATGGTGACTTGGGCCGCTGATTTGTGCGAAGAACGCGGTTGGCGGCTGCACTTGTATGGTCGCAACTGGCATGCGCACCCGCGATTCGCGAAGTTCGCGCAAGGTGAGCTGTCGCACGGCGAAGCGTTGCGTGCCGCGTATCAATGTGCCCGCGTGCAACTGCACGCAGGCTTGGGAGGCATGCACCACCAGCGTGTGCTCGAGTGCGCGCTCTCCGGTGGATGCACGCTGGTGCGGATCAAAGCGGATGATGTTCGGCTGCTTGAGTTCTGGGCACAGAATGCGATCGGAACGCACATCGACGCGTCGGAGTTGGAGCAGGTGGCAATTGATGGCAAGGAGTATCTCGCCACCCCGATCGCGGATCATTGGGAATCCATGCTCGTTTACTCGTTATATGGCGAGCTAGGCATGCGGCCGCAGCATGAATTGCACGCCAAGCAGATCATTGATCAGTCGCAACTCAAGCCAGGATCGAACGCCTTGCCACTCGAGGCTGCTTGGTTGACCGGAGATATTGCATCTAGTTGCTTCTGGTCGCGAGAGTCTTTTATCGCGTCGGCAACGGCAGTCGTGTCACGTGATGTGCGTCGGGAACTTCTAGCGTCATGGCAGCGTGGAGCAACGCTACGGCACTACAGCCTGCGTTCGCAGCTCGATCGCATGCTGAGAATGATCGGCGACAGAATAGTCACGACTCCGGATGCGTGTAGATCGGCATGATTAGTTTGGACGAGCCAAAGCGTCGTGTTGCAGATTGAAGCAGCGTGCGTTCATGAGCATCAGAGGAGATGATGATCGCGTCAAACTGCATGCGAGCCTTGTCAGGGTGCATCACTCGCACGCCATGAAGTGTCTTGATGACAGGATTGTCGTCCAGCACGCCCACAACGCGCAACCCAGCTCGGGTGAAGCATGCCAGGCCAAGATCATGCGTGTGTCGGCCTGCACCAAAGACGACCACTGTCTTTGCGCCGGCTGCGCGGCACCGCAATGCGGCTCGCTCTGCGAGAAGGAGTCGTGCGATTCGCAGGTCACCAAGCCCACACGGCAGGCTGTGCAACGCGGGTGGTGCCACTCGGGAAAGGGCGCGGGCTGCCGCGAGATCATGACTTTGTGCGCTCAGCCAGCCAATGTGTTGCAGTTCTTGCACCAAGGCGGGCAAGCATCGCGGATCAGCATGTACGCCGTCGGCGAAGTACGCACTGAGAGGTTTGCCTTGTTTATCGGCAAGATTCGCGATTGTCTCGAACACATGGATCTCGCGAGATTTCGCCTCTTCGCGAAGTCTTGCGTTGAAAGCTCGAACGGCGACGGTTCGCTGGGCGTGTGTACCGACGCTGGGTTGTTGCTCGTTGCCGTGTTGTGCATCAGTCGCCGGTGGAAGAGCAACGACGCCGACGCTGGTTGGCTTTCGCGATCGGGAAAGCTCATCAACCGCACGCACGTATGAAGCGGCGACGTCCTTGGCATTCGTGATGATGGCTCGACGCGATGAGCCGTGTTTGACAATGTGATTTCGACAGTCGATCTCACCCAGGTAGAATGCGATCCGCGATTTCATTGGTACGCGCCTCAAGCATTGCTGTGCGACGCGGCGGACGCGGTGGCTCGGTTTGCCCATCGAGTACGCGAGGTACGGGCCAAGATGCCACACACGAAACGAGTCGAGTGCGTGCGGCGTCGAGTCTGGATACGTAGGGCACACGCCATGCAAACCCGTGAAGATCGACACATGGCTGTCGCCTATGACATGAATCATGTCGCGCTCACAGTGTGATGAGCCGAGTTCGAGCCAACTCGGAATCGCTTGCGGGTGTGTTCGCGTAGAGACGTCTCACCGTGATGCCGCGTTCACGGAACAACGCGGTGTTGCTCCACAGTCGATCCTCCACCGAGTTGCCCGAGAGCACGATCGCTTGCAGGCCCATGGCCAACGCAGCATGACGCGAGACCACGGGAATTCCCCACGCGACCCTGCCGTGATTCGATTCATTGTCGTCGATGATGCACGCAACTTTGACAGGCGGCTCGCGCAACGCGCTGCCTGCGACCTGCGTGTGCAGACCGAATCCATACAACCCGACAATGTGTTCGCCTGCATCGGCGCACTGCGACAGCGCTTTCGCAATTGCGTTGCTGTAGGGATTATCAATCGCCACGCGGAAGAGTCGATGCTCGGCGAGAAGCAGCATTTCTACCCGCGGAAGCGACTGGTCAAACGGGCGATGCAACGCGGCACGATTAGAAGCGTGCCCCGGGAACGACTCGTGAACGCGAGCGTAGTAGAGCAGGCAATCCTGCAGATCGCGCTGCTGCACGCTGTTCCAGTATTCCGGCTGCGACTTGCCGGTGCGCGTGAAATGATCGTGAAAGTGTGAGAGGTCGGTTCGCTCCCATAGCGCGTTCAACCCCTTTGCGACCCAGTACAATTCGTTGTCCGCGTAGTTATGGTGATATCCCCCATACATCGGTCCGCGACCGCCGTACATAGTTTCAAACCATGTGCGGCCGATGAACGGTGAGCCGCAATAGCGCTTCGCGCACATGAACTCATCGCCATGGGGCTGCATGACGCCGAAGCCGTTAGGAAATCGCTCGAAGAACTGATCGGCCAGTTCACCGGCGGTGTGATTCGGATCAGGCAGCATGTCGTCGCCACCCGTCACGATGAGCGAGCATGATGGTGGAACGATGTCCCGGCAGAGGATGTTCACGCTTTCTGGCCAGCCCGGGTAGTAGTCCAGCCATTTGACGATGTCAGCGGGAATGTCGCCGCGTCGAAAATTCTGCAGCACAGCCACGCGGTAGCCGCGTTCGCGCCACATTGGCAGTGTCTTGCGGCAATTGTCGGGGTTTGCGCTGGGAATGACAAACCACACGTCGTGACGTGACATGATCGCTCCTTGCGTCGATCATCGTCCGCGCGACGGGGGTGCCTTGAGGAAGCATGAAGTTCTTGAGCGGAATTCGTCAAGTGTGCTTGCAAAGTGGATTTTCGTCACGACTAACCACCACCACCCTCACGTACCCCCCATTTGCCAGCCGATAAGTCGTGACTGCATTGTCGGAGTCACGCATGAAACTGCTTCCATATGACGCGTACACATCCCTCACACGCGTGTTTGATCGCGATGAGTCGATCGTCGTGATTGATGTCGGCGCGAACGAGGGTCAGACGGTCAACCGGGTGCTGAAGGAGTTTCCAAACGCGACCATTCACGCATTCGAACCGGCACCGCTGCCGCTGGCGCAGCTGCGTCGGAATCACGCTGAAGATCCTCGTGTTCATCTTTACGGTGTTGCGTGCGGCTCTGCGCAAGGAGTCGCGAAGATGCACATCACGCAGAACCACTGGTGCAACTCATTGCTGGCACCGAGCGATCTCGGCAAGCGCTTCTATGGTGACTGGTATGAGGTGCGTGATGTGATCGATGTCCCGGTGGTGACGCTCGATGCCTGGACCGTCAGGCAGGGTGTCTCGCGTGTTGACGTGCTGAAGATCGACGCACAGGGCTTTGATCTGGAAGTGCTGCGCGGGGCGACCGGACTGTTGCGTCAAGTCCGCGCGATCAACTGCGAGTGCCAATTCGCGGCTGAGTACGAGGGCTGTGCGACCTTCTCGCAAGTTGATTCGTTTCTCGCGCAGCATGGCTTTGCACTTCACCAACTCCACGAAGTCAACACGCGCGGTGATGAAGAGCAGACCTCGTACGGCGACGGTCTCTGGTTGCGCGTCGATGTTCTGCACCAGCTTCAGAACCGACGCGACCTGCCCGATCTGTCGCCGCGGAGCAGGGTGCAACGCGCTCTCCGCGAGGCGAAAGCTCGCGGGCACAAGGTTGCGGCCCTGTACGGGTCCGGCAGACACACGCAAGCGATCGGACAGTTCTTTGATGAGATGCCGTTGCCCATCAGAGCGGTGCTGGATGATGACGCCGCGGCGCACGGGTCGTTGATTGCAGGTCGAAAAGTCATCTGTCCATCAGCCGCGTGGGAGCTCGGTATTGACGTGGTCGTGCTCTCCAGCGACGCACATGAGCGCACGTTGTGGAACAACAGTCTCGCGCTGCAGCGTCAAGGCATGAGCGTTGTCGCGCTCTATTCGCCTGAACTCGTTATGCAACATGTCCGCCAGCCAGTGAACATCTGAGCGCAATCATGAAGACGTCATCAACATTTGCGGAGATTGAGAAGGAGTTCTTTCAGCGTCTCACGCGGTGCGGCTGGTCGGCCAGCGCCGTGATCGACGTTGGCGGTTCGAACGGCGCATGGTCGCGAACTCTTGCCGACGTGCTGCCCGACTGCAGATTTGACCTCTTCGAGCCGCTGGCGAGTCGCGATCCGGAGTACGCCACGATCTTGAAGAATTTGTGTGATGACCAGACGCAGTTCATCTTGCACGAGGTGGCTCTGGGCGCCACTGCCGGCACGCAACAGTTCTGGAAGCAGCCCTGGGCGGTTGGCAGTTCGTTGCTCGCACGCAACGCGCCGCCTGACGAGATCATCGAAGTGTCGGTTGCTCGCCTCGATGACTATCGCGAACAGCACGGCATTCCGCAGCCCCAACTTATCAAGATCGATGTGCAGGGCGGCGAACTGCTTGTTCTGGAGGGCGGGCGGCAGACCGCCGCGCTCGCGGACGCTCTGCACATCGAAACGTGGCTTGGACGAGGTTACGGCAAGCAGACGCCGCTTCTCCCGGATGTCATGGACTTTCTGCGTCCGCTGGATCACGTACTTGTGCAACTGGGTGAGTACTGGCGCAAGCCCGATCAAGAACTGTTCGTCGTCGATGCATTCTTCGTTCACCGCCGACTGATCGATCAGATTGCGTCTGCAGGTTGTGAGTATCCGTGGCCCCAAAACTGGACGCCAGACGCTTGATTTTCGCGAGGTTCCACATGCGTCACTTGTCTCACGTTCTCGTCACCGGTTCCTCGGGCCTCATCGGTTCCGAAGCCGTCACGTTCTTTGATCGGATGGGCCTGCGCGTCACGGGCGTGGACAACAACATGCGCGCGGACTTCTTCGGGCCCAAGGGTGACACAACCGCCAATCGGCATCGGCTGGTCGCGAGTTGCAGCAACTTCGAGCACGTCACGCTCGACATTCGCGATCGCGATGCGGTGCGCGAGCTGTTCGCCCAAGAGAAGTTTGATCTCATCATCCACGCCGCGGCCCAGCCCAGTCACGATCTGGCTGCTCGCCGGGTGTTTGATGACTTTGAGGTCAACGCGCTGGGCACGTTGAACCTGCTCGAAGCTTGCCGCGTGCATCGCCCGAATGCAGTGTTCATTCAGGTCTCGACGAACAAGGTGTACGGCGATGCTCCCAACCACTTGCCGCTCGCCGAGTTTGACACGCGGTACGACTTCGCGCATCCGTCGCTGGTGGAAGGCATCAGCGAGTCGCTGTCGATCGATCAGAACACGCACTCACTGTTTGGCGTCAGCAAGGCCGCGGGCGATCTGCTCGCGCAGGAGTACGGCCGCTATTTCGGCCTCAAAACTGGCGTGTTTCGTGGCGGCTGCCTGACGGGTCCCCAGCACGCGGGCGTCGAGCTGCACGGCTTCCTCAACTACCTCGTCAAGTGCGCGATGGAAGAGAAGCCCTACACGATCTTCGGCTACAAGGGCAAGCAGGTGCGCGATCAGATTCACTGCCACGACGTCATCAACGCGTTCTGGCACTTTGCACAGCATCCGCGACCGGGCGAGGTGTACAACCTCGGCGGCGGCAAGCAGAACGCAGCCAGTGTGATTGAGTGCATCGAGTACATTCACCGCATTACCGGCAAACGCCCAGTGCTCTCGTACGACCCAACCAATCGCATCGGCGACCACATCTGCTACTACACCGACATGGCCAAGTTCCGCGCTCACTTCCCGAGTTGGAAGCTGCGGTACTCGCTGCCTGCGATCATCAACGAAATGGTCGCGAAGACCGCGGCACAGGAACTGGTGGCGTAAGCACGATCAGCAGAGAATGACGAGCTACGTGCGCCCGGCTGTGTTCTGCACAGCGGATGACATCGCATGTCTTCGCACGTCACGCGCGAACTGCACGCGGGAGCTGCGCCGACGCAACGTGATGCGCAGTGCAACGCAATGTTCCTGGCCCAAGAACAAGAAAAGGCGACGCCTTCACGTCGCCTCCTCCCGAACGGGTTCTGTAGAGTTCAATCTTTTGCCGACGATTGCAGCGGGGCGCGTTCGTCGAGTCCGACCAAGCCCGCCGCGATTGCGATGCGGGCCAGTTCGACGCGATTGACAACGCCCAGCTTTTCGCCCAGGCTCACGCGGTGCCACTCGATGGTCTTGACACTGCGGCCGAGGTGCTTGGCGATGTCGATCGTGCTGAGGCCCAGCCCGATGAGCTTGAGAATCTCAACTTCGCGCGTCGTGAGATTCGAAAGCTTGCCCGCGTCGTTGTTCTTCGCGCGCACCGTGGGGTAGCCGTTTTGGAACGGCGCGTGCAGCGCGGAGATGTACGCCGTGACGAGCACCGACTTCGCGTTGCCGCTCGTGGGAATCGCGCGCATCACGCAGCGAATCTGTTTGCCGCGGCGCATTTCTTCAAACACGATTGTGCGTCCCGTGTTCAGCACGCTCTGGATGTGTTCGAGGCGCTCGCGAGCGTGGTCTTCGCCCAGCAGGTCAGCGAGTGAGCGGCCCACAACGCGCTCTTCAGCGGTGTTCCGCAGCAGCTGCGTGCCGGCGAGATTCGCCATCTCGACGGTACCCGCGTGATTGACGACGAAGATGGGCATGCTCGACTCATCCACGAACGTCTGCCACAGCCACGCCGCGTCAGCGGTGGGGCAGTTGGTCGACTTGTGCATGGCGTGCTCGAACTTGTCAGCCTTGGACGTTGCGATTTCTTTGTACATTGCTTGAGACATCGTGAGGCCTCGCTTCCCGAAAGCGGGCCCAGACATTTCCTTCTCACGAGACCCGACCCCGCGAGAAAGAAGTGGCATGGCCACCCAAAGATGCGCCAGCGCGGCCCCGGTGGATTCGCTAGCCGCAAGTAATGGAGACAGATTTCCTTTTGTGCCGGATATGCCTGTTTGCAGGTGAATTGACGGCTTTTCTCAGTTTTTTATCTGTTACCTGATTGGCGCGTTTGTGCGGTCTTTGCCGACGTATGAACAGACCGCTATGCATGCACGACCCGACAACTCGATCCTGCCGTCCAGCCCGCCGCCGCCACCGGCCGCCGACTTTCCGCTTGCCGACCCCGACCGCCCCATCTGGCGGATGGGTCCGGGTGGCGAGGATGTCACCGACTTTCTTGAAGGCCCGCGGGCTCGCCTGAGCGAGTTCGTTCGAGCAACGCGCATCTTTGCGGAGTTCATCCGCGGCTTTCGGGCGCTGCATTTCGTGGGACCATGCGTCACCGTTTTCGGGAGCGCACGCTTCCCGCCCGGACATCCTTACTACGAAATGGGCCGCGAAGTCGGCAAACGCATCGCCAAAACCGGTTTGACCACCATGACAGGCGGCGGGCCGGGCATCATGGAAAGCGCCAACCGGGGAGCTCGCGAAGCCGGCGGCCGGAGCATCGGCTGCAACATCATCCTGCCCATGGAGCAGCAGCCCAACCCGTACGTGGACAAGTTCGTCGAGTTCAAGTACTTCTTTGTCCGCAAGGTGATGCTCGTCAAGTACTCGTACGCGTTTGTTGTCCTGCCGGGCGGTTTCGGCACCATGGACGAACTCTTCGAGGCGCTCACGCTGGTGCAGACGCGGAAGATCGAGAACTTCCCCGTCGTCCTCATGGGCGAGAGCTATTGGCGGCCCATGCTGGACTTCCTGCAGAACACGATGGTCGTGGGCAAGACGATCAGCCCTGAAGACATCAACCTGCTCACGGTGACGGACTCCCCTGATGTCGCGATCAAAGCCATTCGCGATGCGCTGGCGACGAAGGCGTACTTCAAGACAACGCCGAAGCGGAGCAAGTTGCTGGCGGAGTGAACTCGGTTTGCGGGAATCCGAACAGTTGTGCTGAAACGTTCGTTCTCGCCTTCAACTTTCGCCGCTTTCTGGTATACTGCCCTCGCCAATCGCGGGATCCGTTCACGGGGCAGGAGGCACGCCATGAAGATTGAAGGCGAAGGCCAGTTGCTGCGGGTGTTCATCGACGAGAACGACGAGTGGGAGGGCAAGCCGCTCTTTCAGGAGATCGTCAAGAAGGCCCGCAACGAAGGGCTCGCGGGCGCGACGGTGCTCAAGGGCGTCATGAGCTACGGTGCCAATTCGCTCATCCATGCCGTCAACAAGCAAGGGATCGCCGACGATGTTCCCGTCGTCGTCGAGATCGTGGACGGCAGCGAAAAGATCAAGAAGTTCATCCCCATCCTCGACAAGATGGTGAAGGAAGGCCTCATCACGCTCGAGAAGGTGAACGTGATCGCGTACCGCACCAGCCGCGTCTGATGCCTCGGCCGTCCGACTGCACAGGCCGAAAACCTGCCGATTTCGCTTGTTTCCCGCCGCTTCTCCTAGCGGCGTTGGTCGCCACCCGCACATTTCACGAGCATTTGCCCCTGCTGCCCATCCGACCCGATCCACCACTCCGGGATTTTCGTACAATGCCCTATCTATGCCCGCCGATGACAAACCCGTGAGTGACCATCTCCACCCTGCCGAGGTCGCCGCGCGCCAGCGCCGGGTCATCATCCGCGCAGTCCGCATCGTCTTCGCGATTCTCGTGGTCACGTTCACCACACTTGCCGTTGTGAACGCGGTGCAGCGGGGCGACGAAGTCAGCATGTCGTTCTGGTGGATTCCCCTCGCAGCGTCGCTGGGCATCGTGGCCCTCGTCGCAGGCATCGACCGCCTGACGCCCGTCAAGAAAATCTCCACCGTCTCCGCCGTCGCGATTGGCTTGCTCATTGGCCTGCTCGCCACGCTCGCCATGAGCGGCCTCATCGACCTGACGCTGCAAAGCTGGCTCGACGTCTCCGAATCGCAGAAGCAGCTCGCGCCGATCATCGACAGCATCAAGATTGTGCTGGGCATTTCGCTCAGCTATCTCGCCGTCGTCACGATTCTGCAGACGCAGGACGACTTCCGCCTCGTCATTCCCTACGTCGAATTCGCCAAGCAACTCCGCGGCGTGCGTCCCGTGCTGGTGGACACATCCGCGCTGATCGACGGCCGCATCGCCGACGTTGCATCGACGGGTTTCATGCAGTCGCCGCTCATCATCCCGCGATTTGTGGTTGGAGAGCTGCAACTGCTCGCTGACAATCAAGACGCAACCAAGCGAGCGCGCGGCCGTCGCGGCCTTGATCTCATCGCCAAACTGCAGCGGCTCGCGAACGTCGATGTCACCATCGATGACAAGACCGTGCCCGGCAAAGGCGTCGATTCGCAGCTTGTCGAACTCGCGCGCGAGATGAACGCGATGATTCTGACCGGCGATGTCGCGCTCGCACGCATCTGCAGCATTCACAACGTTTCGGTGCTCAACCTCAACGACCTCGCGATCGCCACGCGCATGAGCCTGGTGCCGGGCGAGCCTGTCACCGTCAAGCTCATCAAGCAAGGTGAACAAGTAACGCAGGCCGTGGGCTATCTAGGAGATGGCACGATGGTCGTCGCCGAGAACGGCGCGCATCGCATTGGCGACACGGTGACGATGACCGTGTCGAGCAGTTTGCAGACAAGCGCAGGCCGGCTGATCTTCGCGCGGCTGACCGACGAACCCGCAGCCCCCGAAATCGCTGCGGAAAGCCCCGCGATGTCGTTGCCCGCGCCGAGCCAGGCAAGCTCTGACCAAGTCGATCAATCAACAGACGCCGAAGGCACGACGGATGATCGCCGCGACTCCGACTCCGCTGCGACAAAGGACGCGACGACGGCCGCACAGCGCAGTCCGTTCCCGCCCAAGCCGCCACGAACGATCAAGGCGGGAACGCCGAGGAATCCTCGGCGATAGACACCACGGATCGCAGATGCACTTCAGGTGTGCACGCGCGAGACCAGTACTTTGTCAACGCGAGCTGCGTCCATGTCGACGACTTCGATCGTGTAGTTTCGCCATGTGGCCTTTTCGCCTTCCACAGGAATGTGACCCAGCAGCTCGATGATCAGACCGCCCACGGTGCTCACGTCGGGCGCTTCATCGGGTGCAGCGTCGTACGCATCGGCGATGCCAAGGCCCTGCAGAAAATCGTGCAGCGGCAGTCGTCCATCCACGAGCCAGTCGTTTTCGCCGCGGCGCACCATGCTGGGTGTCGCATCTCCCCGGCGGGCGACGCCACCCACGATCGCGCGCGTCACGTCGTTGAGCGTGAGCATGCCAAGCGTTCCGCCGAATTCGTCGACGATAAATGCCACATGGTTCTTTGTCTGTTGAAACTGATCGAGCAGCCGCAGCGCAGGCATGGTTTCGGGAACGAACAGCGGTCGCTGAGCGACGCTGCCGACCTTGAAGTCCGTGCCCGCGAGGAGGCCGTACGCGATGAGATCCTTGATGTGGACGACGCCAATCAGATGATCGATGTCGCCCCGGCACACCGGAAAGTGCGAGTGAGGACTGGTGCCCAGCAGGACGCGAACTGCCTCGAGCGATTCGCTTTCATCGAGCCAGACGATGTCTGGCCTTGCGACCATGAGATCACGCACGTAGAGATCGCCCGCGCGCATGGTGCGCTGAAAGAGAGCGAGCTCCTGAGGCGTGAACACACCAGTGCCCGCGGCTCTTGCGATGATGGCGCGCACGTCGTCTTCTGAGACGTCGTCACCGGTCTTGGGCTTGATTCCCAGTGTTCGCAGGACCAACTCCGTTGAAAAAGTGAGGACCTTGACGGGCAAGGCCGCGACGGTGGAGAGAAGGTTGAGCGGGCGCGAGATGATCGAGGCCACCGCCTCGGGATGTGCCAGCGCGATGCGTTTGGGCACCAGTTCGCCCACGACCAGCGAGAAGTAGGTGATGACAAGCACGACCAGTACGAGCGTGATCGTGTCGGCATGCTCTGCGAAGAGGGGAACTTTGGCGACGAGGGGCTCAACCTGGCCCGACAGCGCGTTCTCACCAAACGCCCCGGCCAGAATGCCAATTAGCGTGATGCCCACCTGCACGGTTGAGAGGAATCGCGTGGGTTCGCGAGCGAGTTCCATCGCCGCGGCGGCACCCTTGCTGCCTGCGCGTGCTGACTGCTGCAACCGGCTCTGCCGACTGGTCATGACAGCGAGTTCAGACATCGCGAAGATGCCATTGAGCACGAGCAGCACAGCGAGAATCGATATCGCAAGGAGCATGAGCGAAGGTAGTCAAGCGAGCGGAGCAACTGCCTGCCTGATCGACCACACCCAAAAAGCAGCGAGCCCGGACATGCTCCGGGCTCGCGGTGAACTTCAAATGATCGCTCTGATTCACGGATCGAGCTTGCGGAGTTCGAGGCCGTTTTCGACCAGCTTCTCACGGATCTCCTTCAGGCTGGTTGCGCCGAAGTTCTTGATGCCCATGAGTTCAGCTTCGGTGTGGCTGGCGAGGTCGCCCAGCGTCTGAATGCCCAGCAGTTGCAGCGCCTTGCGGGCACGCACGCTCAGGTTCAGGTCGGTCACGCCCTTGGCCAGCGTGGTTTCCTTGCCCGTGCCCTTGTACTGCTCCATCAGCGCCCGGCGGGCCTGACGATGCGCGTCTTCCAGGCCTTGACCCAGCTTCAGCCCCTTGACCGTGAGCATCTTCTTGATCTCGGTCAGGCTGGTTTCGCCAAAGTTCTTGTAGCTCAGCAGTTCGGCTTCGGTAATGCGAAGCAGATCGCCCAGCGAGCGGATGTTCATCTTCTTCAGGCACGTGCGGGCGCGAACGGAGAGTTCAAAGTCCGTGACCGGCGTATCCAGCAGCGCCTTGCGCTTGAAGATATCGCGATCCTGCTCTTCTTCGACCACCATCTCCTTGCTCGCCTGCACGTCCTTCATGAACAGCAGCGCGCGCAGGTGATTGGGGGCGGTCTCGAGAATCTGCTTCAGGCAGCGTTCCGCGCTGTTGTAGTGGCCCTGATCTTCGTAAGCGACCGCAAGGTTCATGAGCGCATTGATGTGCGCGGGCGCGACATCGACGCAGCGTTCATACAGCGCAATCGCTTCATCTTCCTCGCCCATGAGGTCGAGGTGAAAGCCCAGCTTGAAGAGCGCTTCAGCGCACATCGGGTCCGCCGCGACGGCCTTGCGCAGTTCATTCACCGCAGTGATGCGGTCATTCTGCGACTCGGCTTTCTTCGCCGCGTCGACGTGCTTCGCCGCCGCCGCCGCGTCGCGACGTGTGTTTTCGGTTGAACCAATGACAATGTCAAGCGGATCGTGCGCCATAAGGCCAATGACTCCAAGGTCGGCAGTGCTGGGGCGGGCCAAAGACCCGGCGGGCCAAAAGCCCGCATCGGTTGCGAGTCGCGATTCTAGGTTCCGTGCCACCCACGAGCAAGCCACCGTCTAAACCCCGTCTGCCGCCTTGCTTGCGCTGCGACCCAGCCCCACCCTGACGCCCCGCCTCACGCCCCGCTCATGCCCACCTCATCTGACGGCCTCACCAATTGCTGGCCATTTCCGCTCCGCCTATCCGAATACCTCCCCATGCTTTTCCTCGCCGACGCCGTCACCACGCTCGCCCCCGCCACCGACCCGGCGGCTCACGCCGACCTCTTCTCGGGCCCCAACATCGCCGCGTTCTTCACGCTCACGGCGATGGAGATCGTGCTGGGCATCGACAACATCGTCTTCATCGCGATCCTCTGCTCGCGCCTGCCGCAGGAGCAACGCGAGAAGGCCCGCATGGTCGGCCTCGCCCTTGCCATGTTCATGCGCATCGGCCTGCTCTTCACCATCAAGTGGATCATGGGCTTGACGGGCAAGACACTCTTCACGCTGCCTCTGCTCAACGAAGCCATCGACGGCCGCGACCTCGTGCTGCTCCTGGGCGGCCTCTTCCTCATCTACAAAGCGACGAAGGAAATCCACTCCAAGGTCGAGCACGAGGAACACATTCCTGGTGATAGCAAGAAAGGCAAAGCCACCTTCGCCAGCGTCATCGGCCAGATCATCCTCATCGACCTTGTCTTCAGCCTCGACTCCGTCATCACCGCCGTCGGCATGGCCCAGAACATCTGGATCATGGTCGCCGCCATCGTCGTCAGCGTCGGCGTCATGCTCGCCGTCAGCGGCAAGATCGCCAGCTTCATCGACAAAAACCCCACGCTCAAAATGCTCGCCCTCGCCTTCCTGCTGCTCATCGGCGTCATGCTCGTCGCCGAAAGCCTGGGCCAGCACATCAGCAAAGGCTACATCTACTTCGCCATGGCCTTCAGCCTGGGCGTTGAGATTCTGAACATGCTGATGAAGCGGAAGGGGGGAAGTGCCGGAGTGCAAAGTGCCTGAGTGCGAAGTGCCTGAGTGCGAAGTACCGAAGTACCGAAGAGACGGAGTACCGCAGGAAAGGCGAAGACAAAGCCACGTGCAAAGACAAAAGCAAAGCGGGCCCGAGCATCTGCCCGGGCCCGCATCAATTTCATGTCTTCCCTTCGGTACTTCGTCTCTTCGGTACTTCGGTGCTTCGTGCCTTCCTCACGCCACCTTCTTCTTCCTCCCCGCGCCGTTCTCCGTCCCCGCGCTCTCAATGTTCAGCGTCCGGCCCGGGCCCGTGCGACCGAAGTTGATGACAAACGCCTCGCTCACCGGCCCCGCGCTGTCGGCCCGCTGGGCCTGCACGTTGTACTGCACGCTGTCGGGGCCCGCGATGAACGTGTTGTCGACAAATCGCCGCTCGCCCGTCACGCCCACGAACGTGAACGCCGACTCGGTGGGCAGCTTGCGACGAATGATGTAACTCGTGCCCGATGCGCCCACGGGGTTCACGCACTTCCACGACAGTTGCAGCGCGCCCGTCGCGCTGATGAGCGACACCGCGAGATTGGTCGGTTGGCCAGGAGGCGGCAACGCGCTGGGGTCCTGCCGCGGCGTCACATCCGCGAGCGCATAGACCGCGTCAGGATCGGTCTGCCGCTGCGCAAAGGTGCGAATGGTCGAGACATTGGCCGTCACCGCGCGGCGCATGGTCGTGAACGCCGTGCTGGCCTCGCGCGTCGCAGTCTCAGCCGCCAGCTTGGCCGCTTCCGCCGCCGCCGCCGCCGTCTGATACGCCAACACCTTCTGCGCATACTCAGTGGCAAGCGCGTTGTTCAGCCCGATCTCTTCCGCGTTCTCCGTCCACGGCTGAATGTGCGCCTGCGCCCAGGCAAACAAAGCGGGCCGCGGTGAATAGGGGATTGCTCCCATGACACATCTCGATTCTTGCGTTGTGCAATTGCCTCGCACGGAGATTCGCAACAACGCGAGACCGTGCATCCCTCGCCGCGCTGAACGATGCGGCCCGTTGCCACACCACTCACCGCCGCGCATGCACACAGCATCGACGCACGGCGGAAGCGACTTTCGCGAACGTCAAAATAATTCTGCGCACCGCGCTCACACAGCCGCTCGCGGTGCGGAAAACGCCGCAATAACGCCCGCACAATCGCTACACCCGTTCCCTACGGCCCCTGTTTGCCAACTTTCAAGCCACGAAGTCCGTGATGCAAGCCACGAAGTCCGTGATACAAGCCAGCGCCGCGGACTTTCAAGCCATGAAGTTGGTGATGCAAGCCATGAAGGTCGTGATACAAGCCAGCGCCGAGGACTTTCAAGCCACGAAGTCAAAGTTTCAAGCCATGAAGTCGGCAATGCAAGCCAGCGCCGAGGCAAGACAAGTCATGATCGCGATGACACAAGCCAGCGCCGACGCAAGCGAAGCCCGCACACCATCGCTCACACCCGCTCCCCGTGCCATCAGGCTTGG